>CAYZFW010000326.1:0-4113 GCA_964477615.1 uncultured Phycisphaeraceae bacterium
GGGTGCCGACGTTGTCGCCGTGGATGGCGATGTTGATTGGGGGCAGGGGGGGTGGATACATGCGGGGGGGTGGGGGGCGTGGCGAGGACGGCGTGTCGCGGCACCGACGTCGTGGCACGGCGGGGACGCCGTACCCCGGCACCCGATGATGTGGTGCGGCGATGGCTGTATGGGCGTTTGCGGCGGGGGTTGTGCGTTTGCCGGTGAATCTGTCAGTCTGCGAGTGCGAAACCCGGTTGCGACCGATCAGGGTCCACCCTGATTTTCGCTTTTCACTTTTCGTTTTTCGATTTTGGATTCCCTACGCTCCCCCGTGTTCCGAATCGCGATCCGCATGTTGCTGGGCGACAAGAGCAAGTACCTGTCTTTGGTGCTCGGGCTGTCGTTTGCGGCGCTTTTGATTGCTCAGCAGGGGGCGATTTTTCTCGGGCTGATGCAGCGGGCGAGCGGGCCGTTGCAGAACGTGGGGCAGCCGGACTTCTGGGTGGCGGACCCGGCGACGCGGTATGTGGGTGAGATTCGGCCGCTGGCGGAGAGTGATCTTCTGCGGGTGCGGTCGGTGCCGGGGGTGGCGTGGGCCGAGCCGTTCTACACGGCACGGGCGTTCTGCGAGTTGCCGGATTCGACGTTCAAGACGGTGCAGATCTTCGGGCTGGACCGGACGACGATGATCGGGCAGCCGCCGATGATGATCTCGGGGTCAATCGAGGATTTGCGGATACCGGACGCGGTGATCATTGAGGAATCGGCGATCCCGAAACTGGGGAATGTCGGGATCGGGGACACGCTGCGGCTGAACGATCAGCGTGCGGTGGTGGTCGGGATCTGCCGTGCGACGTCGGGGTTCGAGAGTAATGCGCTGATCTTCACGACGTTTGAGAACGCGCTGCGTTATGTGCCGCAGCCGCGGAACTCGATCACGTTCATTCTGGTGAAGTGCAAGGACGGGGTGGACCACGCGTCGGTGGCGGCGGGGATTGACGCGATCCCGACGCTGAAGGCGTTCACGCCGCAGGAGTTGGAGCGGCGGAACACGGAGTTCATCATCGCGGAGACGGGGATCGGGATCAACTTCGGGATCACGGTGATGCTGGGGTTCATCGTTGGTGTGATCGTGTCGGCGTCGATCTTCTACCAGTTCACGGTTGAGAATCTGCGGAACTTCGCGGTGCTGAAGGCCGTGGGGGCGCGGTCGCGGCTGCTGATTGCGATGATCCTCTTGCAGGCGGGGATCGTGGCGGTGGTGGGCTTTGGGATCGGGGTTGGGCTGGCGGGGATTTTCTCGTGGGGCGCGCGGCGGCCGGGTGCGGAGCTGGCGGCGTACTTCCCGTGGCCTCTGCTCATCATCTCGTTCTTTGCGATGCTGATCTGCGTGGGGGCGGGGAGTCTGCTGAGCCTGCGGCGGGTTTTGAGCCTTGAGCCTGCGGTGGTGTTCAAATGAGTGGGACGAATAGGACATCGGAGGATCGGGGCACGCCGGGGACGGCGTACCCCGGCACCGGCGCTCAGGGTGGCACCATCGCCCGGTCCAATCCGCCGCTGGCGGTTCGGCTGGAGAACGTGACGAAGTCGTTCGGCGTTGGGAAGATCGCGGTGCATGCGCTTCGCGGGGTGTCGATGAAGGTCCACGGCGGGGAGTTTGTCATGCTGGTGGGGCCTTCGGGGTGCGGGAAGACGACGCTGGTTTCGATCATCTCGGGGGTGCTCGATGCGGACTCGGGGATTGCCGAGGTGTTCGGGACGGAGTGGAAGTCACTGTCGCGCGACCGGCAGACGATGCTGCGGGGGGAGCTGGTGGGGTTTGTGTTCCAGCAGTTCAACCTAATCCCGACGGTGACGGCGATCGAGAACGTGGCGGTGCCGCTGCTCATCCGGCGGGTGAACCGCGGCGAGGCGCTGGACCGGGCGGCGGAGTGTCTGAAGTCTGTTGGACTGGGGGAGCGAACGCGGGCGCTGCCGAGCCAGCTTTCGGGCGGGATGCAGCAGCGTGTGGCGATTGCGCGGGCGCTGGTGGGGCGCCCGAAGATTCTCATTTGCGATGAGCCGACGGCGGCGCTGGATGCGCGGACGGGGCAGCAGGTGATCGAGCTGATCAAGGCGGGGACGCGGGAGAGCTCGGGCACCCACACCGGATCGGACCGGTGCGTGATCGTGGTGACGCACGACAACCGGATTTTCCATCACGCCGACCGGATCGAGGAGATGGAGGACGGGCGGATCAAGGCGACGGTGAGCGACCTGGTGATGGAGGAGTCGCGGCGTCAGCATGATTATTCGAACGAGCCGCGGGATGATGAGTAGGGGGCCACGCGGCGGGGCAGGCATGCAGTCCGCCGATCATTGAGGACGGCAGGCTGGAAGCCCGCCCCAACGGGTTCACTCGCTACACTCTCCGCCCACGATTTCCCGAGCCTTACGGAGCCTCATTCATGCGCACGCTTTCTGTTGAACATGCTCTCAAAGCCTCCCCCGCTGCTGAACCTGTGCGTGTGCGCGGGTGGGTTCGGACTCGGCGTGATTCGAAGGCGGGGATTTCGTTTGTCGCCGTGAATGATGGGTCGTGCTTTGACAACTTCCAGATCGTGGCGCCGAGTTCGCTGGGCAACTACGAGAAGGAAGTGCTGCACCTGACCACGGGCTGCTCGGTGGAGGCCGAGGGGGTGATCGTGGCCTCGCAGGGGGGCGGGCAGGCGGTGGAGATGCAGGCTTCTTCGCTGAAGGTGCTGGGGTGGGTGGACGATCCGGACACGTACCCCGCGAGCGCGAAGCGGCACACGTTTGAGTATCTGCGCGAGGTGGCGCACCTGCGGGTTCGGACCAACACGTTCGGGGCGGTGGCGCGGGTGCGGAACTGTCTGGCGCAGGCCGTGCATCGGTTCTTCCACGAGCGGGGGTTCTTCTGGGTTCACACGCCGATCATCACGGCGAGCGACTGCGAGGGCGCGGGGGAGATGTTCCGCGTTTCGACGCTTGATCTGATGAACATCAAGAAGGATCCGAGCAAGCCGGCGTCCAAGTCGCACCCCGCGGGGCACGCGGACTTTACCGACGACTTCTTCGGCAAAGAGGCGTTCCTGACGGTGTCGGGGCAGCTCAACGTCGAGACGTACGCGTGTGCGCTGAGCAAGGTGTACACGTTCGGGCCGACGTTCCGGGCCGAGAACAGCAACACGGCGCGGCACCTGGCGGAGTTCTGGATGATCGAGCCGGAGATCGCGTTTGCGGATTTGAACGACGACATGCAGCTCGCCGAGGATTTCGTGAAGTACACGCTCAAGGCCGTGCTGGCGGAGCGGGCGGACGACATGAAGTTCTTCGCGGAGCGGATCGACAAGGAAGCGATCTCGCGGCTGGAGCACGTGATCCAGAGCCCGTTCCAGCGGATCACGTACACGGACGCGGTGAAGCTGCTGGAGGACGCGGCCGCCAAAGGCAAGAAGTGGGAGTACCCGGTGAAGTGGGGCGCGAACCTGCAGGCCGAGCACGAGCGGTACCTGACGGAAGAGGTGTTCAAGAAACCGACGATCGTGACGGACTACCCCAAAGACATCAAGGCGTTCTACATGCGGATGAACGACGACGGCAAGACCGTGCGTGCGATGGACGTGCTGGTGCCAGGGATCGGCGAACTGATCGGTGGCAGCCAGCGCGAGGAACGACTGGAGAACCTTGATCGGCGGCTCGAAGAGATGAAACTCGACAAGGCGGCGTACTGGTGGTACCGGGACCTGCGGAAGTACGGCACGGTGCCGCACGCGGGGTTCGGGCTGGGGTTCGAGCGGCTGGTCTTGTTTGTGACGGGGATGGGGAATATCCGGGATGTGATCCCGTTCCCGCGGACGCCGGGGAATGCGGCGTTTTAGGGGGAGATTCACCGCGGAGTGCGAGGAGGGCGAGGAGAGGGTATTTGGGACCAGCGGCGAGCTATCGTGCTCATGCGTTGCATCGAACGCTGACAACTTCCGCCGCGCGAAAGAAGAAACCGAAGTCGTTGTTGTCGACGCAGGAAACCTGGTACTTGACCCCTTCCAGCTGACGGTGTGACACGTCGTCGATCTCAAGGCAGCACACTTGTGTTGGTGTTCGACCAAAGCCGCTCAGGGCCAGTTCGGT
>CAYZFW010000327.1:0-4096 GCA_964477615.1 uncultured Phycisphaeraceae bacterium
TGAAGATGTCGAAGACGGAGATGGCTTCCATGGGTCGGTCATCGGGTGAATCGGCCTTGCGACGCGCCGGTTCCGTGACGCTGAGCCTCACGGGCGAGGCGGGAATCGGCACCGTCCTTGGCGCGTTGGTCGTCGGGGTCATGGGGGAAGGGTAGCCGAGGGCGCGCCCGCCGCCGAAGCCGAACAGGTGAAGCGCTGTACCTGCGGCGATTGCGCGGGGCTGCCACACACCGGTCTCGCGTCTATGCTCGGCGCATGACCAACCCCGCAAGCGGCACACCCGGCGACCACAACGCGCTGACCTTCGCCGCGTTCCAATCGCTCATCCGCGACCGCTACCTGAAGACCGACGCGGCCCGCGGCACGCCGGGCACGTTCATGTGGTTCATCGAGGAGATCGGCGAGCTGGCGACCGCTCTCCAGGACAACGCGCCGGGCAAGAACCCCACGCCAGCGCAACGTGCGAATCTGGAGGAGGAGTTCGCCGATGTGATCGCGTGGCTGACCACGCTCGCGAACGTGAACAACGTGGACCTCGCCTCAGCGCTGCGGAAGTACACCGAGCCGGAGCGGGTGAAGGGTGTGAAGGACTGAGAACCGGCGCACATGCCACGGCTTGGCGTCTTCGACAATCCGTGTGGGTCGGAATTCGGCACTCAGAGCACGGCTTGTCGCGGACGCCAAACCGTGGCACCCGATCGGCCGTCGCTCCAGGCCGGCACCTATCCCCCGAACCCCGCCGGCGATTCCGCCGCGGCGGATGCATCCGGGGCGACCTCACCCAGCTCCAGCGCCACCTCGCCGCTGGACTCGTCCTGGATGACGCGGAGCTTCCGCTGGCGGACGAGTTCGAGCGTGGCAAGAAACAGCCCGATCATCTCGCCGCGGGTGCGTCCGGTGAAGACCGCGCGGAGGCTCATCGCGGGTGCTGGTGCACCGAGCGCCGCCGCGGTGTCGCGCTCGCGCGTCAGCCGATCCAGCAAGTCCGCAGCGTGCAGTTCGATCGGCGTGTCGTCGTACGTGACGCTGTGCGCCCCCATGCGCTCGAACGACACCGTCTCGATGATCCGCTGGAACGCCTCGACGAGGTCCTGCACGTGCAGGTCGTCGATGTCGAGGTCGTTGACGGTCGACATGAACGCGTCCATCGCTGCGCCGTCGCTGGCCGCTTCGCTTGAAGGGTACCGCTTGGACCACGCGCTGCGGCGTGCTTCCAGCGCATCGGCGGCGTCGCGATAGGCCTTGTACGCCAACAGTTGACGGATGAGGTCGGCCGCGGGGTTCGCCGTGTCCGCGTCGTCTTCCGCGGCGGCGGCAACCGCGCGGGCGCCTTCGCCCTCGGGCGCGGGTGAGACCAGCCGGCTCTTCACTTCCAATAGCGTCGCGGCGGTCACGAGAAACTCCCCCGCCGCTTCGACATCCACCCGGTCGATGTGCGTCAGATAGTCCAGGTACTGATCGGTGATCGACGCGATCGAGATCGCGGTGACATCCAGCTCGGCACGGCGGATGAGGTGCAGCAAGAGGTCGAGCGGACCCTCGAACTGCTCCAGCCTTACCTTGTAATCCTGCGTGTGCATCCGTGCCTCCTGAACCGGTGGGGCAGGCTTCCAGCCTGCCTCTGCCGCTCCTTCAGTGTACGCTCTTGGCGTGCCCCAACCGACCTCCCACGACAGCGAAAAGGCGTTCCTCGAAAGCGTGCTGCGGGCCGAATCCGCCGCGGTTTCCGGGCTGAGCGCCCGCCTCACACCGCACGTCCACAGAGCGGTGGACATTCTCACGAAGTGCGCCGATTCCGATGCGTCGGTCCTCGTCACCGGCCTGGGCAAGTCCGGCCTCATCGGGCAGAAGATCTCCGCCACGCTCGCCTCGCTTGGCGTGCCTTCCCACGCCATCCACCCCACCGAAGCCGTCCACGGCGATCTCGGCCGCATCCGCCCCAGCGACTGCCTCATCGCCATCTCGAATTCGGGCGAAACCGAAGAGGTCGTCACGCTCGCCTCGATCCTCCGCCAGGACGGCGTGCCCGTCATCTCCCTCACCGGCGGCGAAGAGCACAACGCGCTCAACCGCCTCGCGGCCGCGCCCATCTGGCTCGGACGCATCCCGGAGGCCAGCGACGTCGCACTCGCACCCACCAGTTCCACCACCGCGACCCTCGCGATGGGCGATGCACTCGCCCTGGCGGTGGCACGCCGGCGCACCTTCACCGAAGTCGATTTCGCCAAGCGCCACCCCGGCGGCTCGCTCGGCGGACTGCTTCGGCGTGTGACCGACGTGCTGCGGTTTGAGGTGGGCAAGAACCTGCCGGTGGAGCCGGAATCCCGCACGGTGCGCGATGCCCTGCGCGACGCCGAGAAACTCGGCCGCCGCCCCGGCGCGCTGCTCATCGTGACCGGTCATGGCGCGCTGGCAGGGATCTTCACCGACGGCGACCTGCGCCGCCTCGTCCTGAAGGGCCCGGACCAGCTCGACCGCCCCATCGGCGAAGTGATGACCCGGTCGCCGCGTTCGCTGCCGTCGAGCGCGCTGGTGCGCGACGCCGTGCGGTTGGTGCGCGAGTTCCGCTCGGATGAAATCCCCGTGGTGGACGAGCACGGCAGGCCGGTGGGGCTGCTGGACGTGCAGGACTTGATTGCGCTGAAGGTGGTGTCCTAGGTGGCACCGGCTTCCAGCCGGTGCTGACGAAGGCACCCAGCCAACCCAGAAACTGAACGAGCATTGGCGATGAACAGGGTGGCGGGGTACGGCGTCTTCGCCGTCCCCCGTGAACGTCAACGAGCGTAATTCGGGGCACCCCCAAGGCGGCGTATCCCGGCACCCCAGTCCCACCAGAACCGCGGTCGCGACTCGGTTGACCTCCCACCGTCCCCGACGATCAGAACCCGATCGACTTATTCCGCCGCAGCGCGGCGTAGCGCGAGGATCAACTCCACCTTCCCCGTGTGCTCGTGGAGCATCGAGGCGATCTGCACGGGCGAGAGCCCCGAGTCCGCGAGTTCGTACACCCGCCCGGCCACGGGGTCGGCGCACGCCGCGGCGGGCGTCGGTCGTGCGGAGTTGAACGCTGCAGGCCGTGTCGCGGAAGTCGTCCCCGGCATGCCAAGTGACGTGTGGACGCCGCGGGTGTGGGGGGCGTCCGCGGCCTGCCGGAACGCCGGCGCGGTCGAGCCGCTTTCGCGCGGTCCGGCCCCGTCGAGTTCGCGCTTGAGCTGCTTGAGTTCGGCGATGCGCGCATCGGCCTCGCGCACCAGAGCCGCGAGCGCGATCGCCGTCTGTTCGACGTCTGCGGCGTCGGCCGTGGCAGTGCTGGCGTCGGCGGTCGCACGAGCGCCGCGGGCCGGGGCTTGCGCTGCGACCCCCGCGGTCGTTCCACGCCCGCGTCCGCGCATCCATGCCACCAGAACCAACCCCCCCACCACCACCGCCACGGCGATCGCCGTCGCCGGGTCGATGCTCATTGTGCCGGAGCGTGGCGCGGGCAAAGGCAGCGCCGGTTCGGTCGTCGTTGCTTCTTGTGTGAGTGCCCGCGGCTGGGCTGGCGGGGTGCCTGGGCTCGGCGGCGCGTGCTCGGACGGGGCCGCAGTCACGGGCGAGTCCGAGATACCCGCATCGTCTAAGTACGGCGGACCGACGAACTCGCGCCAATTGCGCGACGCCTTAGCGCCGGCCCCGGGTGCTGTCTGTGATCCCGCTTCGTCCACGCCGCGTCTCCACGCGAGGGCCATCGAACACCATCGCGGCGATCCTCGCCGCGGGGTGGGATCATCGACGAACCGGCGCGGGGCGGATGAAGAATGCCGCACGGCGTTTGGGTCGCGACATCCCCCGATCCCCGGTCCCCAGTCCCCGGTGCCTCCGTCACCAACGAAAAAGGCCCAGGCTCGACAGCCTGGGCCTGTTGGGATCACTTGGAGAATCGCCGATCAGTTCAGGGAATAGTCGGGCATTTTCAGGCCCGCGTACTCCTGCTCGCTCTCGGCGTCGAGCCTGTCCCGCTCCGCCAACTTCTCTTCGGTCGGCCCTTCGAGGAACGACGTCTCCAGTTCAAGCCGGATCTTCTCCAGCGCCTTGTTCTGGATCTGGCGCACGCGCT
>CAYZFW010000328.1:0-4091 GCA_964477615.1 uncultured Phycisphaeraceae bacterium
AGGTCGATCTGCGTGAACTCCGCCTGCCGGTCCGCGCGCGGGTCCTCGTCGCGGAAGCACCGGCAGATCTGGAGGTAGCGGTCGCAGCCCGACACCATCAGGATCTGCTTGAACACTTGCGGGCTCTGCGGCAGCGCGTACCACGACCCCGGCACGTGCCGGTTCGGCACCAGGAATTCGCGGGCCCCCTCCGGCGTGCTCTTGTACAGGATGGGCGTCTCGATCTCGAGGAAGCCCTGCTCGTCGAAGTAGTCGCGGGTGATCTTGGTCACGCGGTGGCGTGTGCCGAGGATCGACTGCATCTTCGGGCGACGCAGGTCGACGTAGCGGTGCTTCAGCCGCAGCTCCTCGTTGGGGAGCGCGAGCATGTCGTCGGGCAGGAAGGGGGGGTTCTCCGTCTTGTTCACGAAGTTCAGGCTCTTGACGACGACCTCGATCTTGCCGGTGGGCAGCTTGGGGTTCTCCCCGCCGGTGCGGACGCGGACGGTTCCGGTGACCGCGACAACATCCTCGTTGCGGAGCTTGTCGGCCCGCTCGATCGTGGCGGCGTCGATGCCCGAGTCTTCCCTGTTGAACACGAGCTGCGTCAGACCGAAGCGGTCGCGCAGGTCGATGAAGATCAGCCCGGTGCCGTGGTCGCGGTACGAGTTGACCCACCCGCAAAGGGTGACCGTCTCGCCGACGTTGGCGTCGCGCAGGACGCCGCAGGTATGGGTTCGGCGGTAGGGAGACGGTGCGAGCGTGGAGGCCGCGGCGTTGATGGACATGGATCGTTCCGGTCTGAGTGGAGGAAGCGGGTGAAGCGGTGGAAAAAGGGGGCGGAGTATAGGAGGGGGCACGGCCGATCTCCCAAGCGCACGCCACTACAATCCAATTCGCGCAATGGCGATTCTCCCAAGCCAGATCGAATTGTGGTGTCAGGTGCCGAGCGAGCACCAGCGGCTTGAGTTCAAAGAAGCCCGAAGCGGGTTCGACTTCGAGAAGCTTTGCGCGTACTGCGTTGCGATTGCGAACGAGGGTGGCGGCCATCTTGTGCTCGGGCTCACGGACAAGCCGCCTCGAACCGTCGTGGGCAGTTCGGCATTCCCTGACCCGCTGACGACCATGGAGAAGGTCTTCCACAAAGTCGCTTTCCGGGTCGATCTTGAGTCGGTCGAGCACCCGAACGGCCGGGTGGTGGTTGCCTCGATCCCGGCGCGTCCCAAAGGCACCGCGTACTCGCTCGATGGAAAGTACCTGATGCGAAACGGCCGAGAACTCGTCGCGATGTCCGAGGACGTGCTTCGAGCGATCTTTGCTGAAGGCAAACCGGACTGGCTTGAGGAGGCTTCCGCAACCGGTCTTTCAGCCAGCGACGTCGTCTCGCTGATCGATACTCAATCGTATTTCGATCTGATGGGCCAGCCTTATCCAACGGATCAGGTTGGCGTCATCAGCGGTCTCGTTCAGCAACGATTGTTGGACCAGTCGAGCGGCGGGCTTTCCATTCGCCGACTCTGTGCGCTGCTATTCGCCAAACGGCTTTCCGCATTTCCCGACGTGTCTCGCAAGGCCCCGCGCGTCGTTGTGTATGACGGCTCATCCAAACTTCGGACACGTGTCGACCAAACCGGGCAGCTCGGCTACGCGTCGGGCTTCCGACAACTCGTTGCATTTGTGATGAACCAGTTGCCGCAGAACGAGGTCATCCATGACGCGATCCGAACCCCGGTGAAACTCGCACCCGAGGACGCTGTGCGGGAATTGGTCGCGAACGCCCTCATCCATCAGGATTTCAGTCTGCCTGGCATGTCGCCCATGATTGAGGTCTATTCGGACCGTGTCGAGTTCTCGAATCCTGGTACACCTGCCGTGCCCGTTGAGCGCTTTGTGGACGGGTACCAGTCTCGAAACGAGCGTTTGGCCGACCTGATGAGACGCATGGGCATATGCGAGGAGAAGAGCAGCGGGATCGACCGTGTGGTTACCGCCGCCGAGGCGTATCAACTCCCGGCACCTGATTTCGTGACAGCGTTCAACCGCGTCGTCGTGACCCTCTTCGGCCCCAAACCGTTTGAGGAAATGACGCGCGATGAACGCGTCCGAGCCTGCTATCAGCACGCCGCGCTCAAGCGGGTCATGCGGTCCTATCTCACCAATGCGACCCTTCGTGAGCGGTTCAGGTTGCCCGAGACGAAGAATGCGATTGTTTCCCAGATCATCGCCCATACCGTTGAGGCGAGACTGATCAAACCCGATCCATCCGTCGGCGCGTCAATGAAGCTGGCCCGATATCTTCCCGTCTGGGCCTGACTTTCTTCCTTAAGCGTGCCCCTTGTTTCTGCAGTGCCAAGGATGAAAAGGCCTGAAAATACAGCCTGATTTTGCTTAAGCGTGCCCCTGTGCCATCGTCCAATACCCTAACAGATCGAGCCGATTGACGGCCCAAGCTCCCAATCCCACCCTCCTCTTCACCGCCTTCGAGCCCTCCGGCGACGACCACGCTTCCGCCGTCATCGCCGAGATCCGCAGGCGGCACCCGCACGTCCCCATCCACGCCTGGGGCGGGCCCAAGATGGCCGCCGCCGGGGCGACGATTGTGGCGCGGACGGGGGATCGGTCGGTGATCGGGTTGCCCGGCTGGGGCGTCATCAAGCACTACCGCCGCGTCTTCAAGGACATCGACGCGTGGCTCCGGGCCAACCGGCCGACGCTGCACATCCCAGTCGATTCGCCGGGTGCCAACTTCCCCGTCGCCAAGATGGCCAAGCGGGCCGGCGTGAAGGTGGTCCACCTGGTCGCGCCCCAGCTCTGGGCCTGGGGGCCGTGGCGCGTGAACAAACTCCGCAAGCGCACCGACCTCGTGCTGTGCATCCTGCCCTTCGAGGAGGACTTCTTCCGCACCCGCGGCATCGCTGCGCAGTTTGTCGGGCACCCTTTGTTCGACGAACCGCTCGACCTCCCCGCGCTCGATGAAGGCCTCAAGGCGCTGCCCGACGGGGAACTCAAGATCGCGCTCTTTGCGGGGTCTCGTCCCACTGAACTCCGCCGCCACTTCCCTATCCTTCTGAAGACCTTCCTCGAACTCAAACGGCGCTACCCCAAGGTCGTCGGCGTCTTCGGCGCGACCACCGAAGCCGTGAGGCAGAGCCTCATCGAACGCTCGAAGCAGTGGGGCGGCTGGCCCGAGGGCCTCGACTGCGTCGCCGGCAAGACCGACATGGTCGTCCGCTGGTGCGACCTCGCGCTGGTCAAGTCCGGCACGGTGACGCTGCAGATCGCCAAGCAGGCCAAGCCCATGGTGATCCTCTACAAGACGAATAAACTGGCGTACAAGGCCGTGGGTCAGTGGATCATCTCGACGCCGTACATCGCGCTGCCCAACCTCATCGCGGGCTACGAGATCATCCCGGAACTGGTCCCGTACTTCGACGGCCCGGAGCGCCTCATCGCCGCGGCGGACGACCTCATCAACGACCCCGCCGCGCAGGAAACCCAGCGCCGCGCCCTGCAAGGCGTGATCGCGCGATTCGGTGGGAAACACTGCGGCGTCGAAGCAGCCGCGGCGATCTGCCGCGCGGCGGGGCTCGAGTGATCCGAAGCGGTGGGGCAGGCTTCCAGCCTGCCATCCAGCGATGAAGACAGGCTGGAAGCCTGCGCGACCGACCCAATCGCGACGCACACGGGCAAAAAGAAAAGAGGCGGCGCGCATCCGAAGACGCTGCGCCGCCCTTCCGGGGGGCTGATTGATGATCGAAGTCTACTCCCGCTCAAGCGAAATGCAAGCGGTTTCTTCAGGAAAAATGCGCGTGTGGACAACCTGTCTCGTCCCCACCCAAAACGGGTATCCCGGCTCAGCACACCGAGCCGAACACCGCCAGAAACGCTACCAGATCAACGGTGTTCACGACCCCGTCGGCATTGAAATCCGCCGGGCTCGTCGTCGGCACGTTCTGACCGAAAAGCGCAAGGAACCCGGTGAGGTCCCCGGTGTTGATGCCGCCCCCGCCGTCGATGTCGCCCCGGCACAGCACGGTGACGGTGGCGTGGGTGCGGGTCTTCTCGCCGCACGGGGCTGTAACGGTCACGAAGTACTCGCCCGAGTCGACCGC
>CAYZFW010000329.1:0-4090 GCA_964477615.1 uncultured Phycisphaeraceae bacterium
GGGTGCATCGGTGATCGCCGGCTTCGTGTCTAGGAGCGCGAAGATGCGCTCGGCCCCGGCCATCGCCTGCAGTGTGACGTTGTACAGGTCCGCGAGGATGATCACCGAGAGGAAGAAGTTGCCGGTGTAGAGCAGGAAGCCGATCAGTTCGGCCAGCCCCATGTGGCCCTCGCTGATGCGCCACCCGCCGAAGAGCAGGATTAGCCCCGCCGCGATCTGGCCGCTGAGTTCATAGAACGGGATGTACATCCCGTGGACCCGCGCGGCCCGCATGTTGTTGGCGGTATGGCTGTCGCACAGTTTCGAGAACAGGTCGGCGTTGACGCGCTCGCGGGCGAACGCCTGCGTCACGCGGATGCCGCTGACGGTCTCGGCGATGTTCGCCGTGAGTCGGCTGAAACTCTCCTGCACCACGCGGTACGCGTTCGTGAGATGACGGTCGAACAGCGTGTTGCCGATATACAGCACCGGCCCGAGCGCACACAGCGCCAGCGCCAGCGGCCAATCGAACGAGAACATCCGCGCCAGCGCGAACGCGCCCATCCCCACGTGGATCACCGTGCGGGGGATCACCTGCACCACCGCCGAGCGCACGGCGGCCACGTCCCCCGTCCCGCGCGAGAGCACCCGCCCCAGCCGCACCTTGTCGAAGAACGACATGTCCAGCGTCTGCACGTGCCGGAACAGATCGTGCCGGATGTCGAAGACGACGTGCTCACCCAGGCGGTTCACGTCGATCAGGCGGATGCGCATCACGATGTAGAACCCCAGCCCCAGCAGTGCAATAGCGCCCGCTCCGGCGAAGAGTCCGTACTGCGGCGTCAGGCCCGTGAGGTTCGTCCACTTCTCGGGGTGCTCGATGGTGAGCGCGATCGTCTGCTTCACGGCCTCGGGCACCAGCGAGTTGATCACCGCCAGCACCGCGCCGTAGAACACGATGCGCACCTGCAGGTCGCGGTGCCGCCACATGTACGCCAGCAGCCGGCGCGCAATCGACCAGCGGAAAGGCCGGAACTCGGCCTCCTTCTCCTCCTGCGGCGGGGCGGCGACGACGAGGATGTTCGCGGGACCCGGGGCGGTAGGCTGGGGCGCTCTCATGCCGCGGCCTCCTGCTCGTCGTCGTCGAGCGCCAGTTGGATCAACGCGGCGGCGCGGTAGTGGCCCGGGCGGTTCATCAGTTCATCGTGCGTCCCGATGTCGACCACGCGCCCCTTCTCGAGCACGATCACGCGGTCGGCGCGGCGGAGCGTGCTGAGACGGTGCGCCACGATGAACGTCGTGCAACCCTGGGTGTACCGGTCAAGGGCGCGCTGGATGGACGATTCCGTGAGGGCATCGACCGAGCCGGTCGCGTCATCGAGGATCAGGATTGGCGGTCGGAGCAGGAGGGCACGCGCGATGGTGAGCCGCTGGCGCTGCCCGCCCGACAGCGACACGCCGCGCTCACCGATCACGGTGTCCAGCCCCTGCGCCGCCTCGCGGACGACGTCGGCGGCCTCGGCGGCGGTGATCGCTGCCATGATCTCGTCGTCTGGCGCGTCGGGTCTGCCGTATGCCACGTTGTTGCGGATGGTGTTGCTGAACAGGAACGGTTCCTGGAACACGAACCCGGTGCTGCGACGCAGCGCACTGACCGGAACTGCGCGCGCATCGACACCATCTATCAACACATGGCCGATCTGTGGGTCATGAAAGCGGGCGATGAGCGACAGCAGCGTGGACTTCCCCGAGCCTGTTGGCCCGACCACGGCGACGGTCTCGCCGGGTTCCACGTGGAACGTCACATCGACGAGCGCGGCGCGGTCGAGAGAGCCCGTGGCATGGCTGCCCGAGTCATCGGCCTGCGACGAGCGCGCGGGGTAGGCGAAGGTGACGTTCTTGAACTCGACGCGGCCTTGGATGCGACTTTCAGGGGGTGGCATGCTTCCGCTCTGGGAAGCATGTTTGTCGTGTGCGTGTTGCATGCCCGGCATGCTTCTCAGAGCAGAAGCATGCCACCCGGATTCGGCCCCTTCTCCGCCGATCGTCACTTTCTCATCCAGCAATCGGAACACGCGCTCCGCCCCCGCGAGCGCCTCGGGGCCGCTGGCCACGATTTCCAGGATCGCCTGCACCTGCCCCGCGAGGTGACCCAGGAGGCCGCGGAACACCCACAGTGTGCCAAGCGCGATTCCGCCTTCGGCGGGGCCCTTTAGCACGAGCCACCCGCCATAGAGAAGGAGCACCGCGAGGGTCCACTCGCCGCAGGCCTGCGTGAGGGGCTGGAAGTTGCCCTGGTCGCGTGCGATGCCGATGCGCTGGTCGCGTGCCTCCGCCGAGCGCTGGTCGAAGAGTTCGAGGCGGCGCTTCTCTTGGCCGAAGGCGCGGATGACGCGCACGCCGGCGATGGACTCCTGAAGACTCTTCACAAGGCGGTCGGTGAGGCGGGACTGTTCGAGGAACAGCGGCTTGGTCCTGCGGGCGTAGATGTACATCGCCGTCACCTGGACCGGCACCAGTGAGAGGCACGCGAGGGTGAGGCCGGTGTGCGTCGAGAGCATGAAGGCGAGGAACACCACCAGCGTGACGAGGGCCACGACGGTGCGGACCATGACGCCCTGGATGAACCCGCGGACGGATTGAGTATCGCCGGTGATGCGGTTGATCACCTGCCCGGTGTCGTGGGTATCGAACCACGTGAAGGCGAGTCGCTGGAGCTTGTCGTAGAGGCGGACGCGGAGGTCCGTGACGCACGTCTGCACGAAGCGCTCGTCGGCGACACGCAGCGCGTAGCGGGCCCACGCGCTCAGCAGCGACAGCGCCAGCACCCCCAGGGCTACGGCGGTCAGCGTCTCCATGAACGACCACTCGGCGGGGGGCCGCAGCCAGCCCGGCCAGTGCGGCTCGGGGGCGGCCGGATCGACGCGCTTGCGGACCAGGTCGATGGCCAACCCCTGCCCGCCGAACATGGCAAGCGTGACCCCCTGCATGAAGATGGTGAGCAGGGCCGAGGGGAGCGCGACCCAGCGGTGCCGCCACGCGAGGCCGGCGAGGCGGCGCAAGAGCACACCCAGCGGGATGGGCGCCGGCTGGTCGGGTTTCGGCTGGTTTGCGTCGGGCGTGCCGGACACGGGAGGGGATGGTAGTCTGCGCCCATGCCGACGACGAAGACGAACATGGTCCCCCGCGGGCTGGGCGCTGCGGCGCTGCTGGCGATCAGCACGGGCCTCACCGGGTGCTTTTCCGACCCCAAGCCCCCGGCGTTCAAGGTGGTTGATGTCGGCGTGACCGAGCGCACGGCGGAGGGGGTGGTCGTCACCTTCACCCTCGAAGGCACCAACACCAACAAGGACCCGCTGCCGCTCGACAGCGTGTCGTACTCGCTCTCGCTTGACGGGCGTCCCACCGCGAGCGCGACGCGCCAGGCCGAGGCGGAACTGCCCGCGAGTGGTGTTCAACGCGTGCGCCTGCCGGTGGCGATCCCCGTCAGCCCAGGCGCACCCGAGCCGACCGGGACCAGCGGGTACCGGCTGAGTGGGTCGATGGTGTACAAGATTCCGGGGTCGATCGCCGAGGTGTTCTTTGATTCGGGTCTGCGCCGCCCGAGCGTTGGGTTCGGCGAGGCGGGGACGCTGGATTTCTCGCGGGCCGCGGCGCAATGAACGTGCCACGGGCTTCCCGTCTTCGGGATGCCCGTGGCGACTGTTCGTGTGTCTCCGGGGTGTCGGCACGGGCAGCCTCGGAAGGCAGCCCGTGGCACGTTCTTCTGCTCACGCCGCCTTGAGCGCCTGGCGCTTCTTGCCCACGGTGCGCTGGTGGGCGGGGGCGCGGCGGGCGGGCTCGGCGGCCATGGCGTCGACCAGGTCCTGCGGGTCGCTGGCCCACAGGTCGGCGCCGATCTCCTCGGCGAGGCCCTCGGCGCGGTTGAACACGCCGCCGCCGACGACGATCTGGGTGCCGGCGCAGGCGCCGATCTCGCGGAGGGTGTCGATGAGCTGGCGCATCTCGGGGAGGTCGGAGGGGGCGCTGGCGAACATCAGCAGCACGTCGGGCTTGTTTTCCTGCACCACGCCGAGGATCTCGTCGGTAGCGATCCCGCCGCCGGCGACAC
>CAYZFW010000330.1:0-4075 GCA_964477615.1 uncultured Phycisphaeraceae bacterium
ACGATGGTCAGGTCGTCCTTCGAGGCGATGAGGGCCCAGTCCAGCAGCTCCTTCCAGCGTCCGACGAGCCGGGGAACCCGGACCGTCTCGCTCGCGGGTGGGACGGTCGCGGGACGCTTGAATGTCGGGTCGGGGACGATGCTGAGGGTGCCCATCTCAGGCGGATCGATCATGGTCAGCGCGAACCCGTTGCCGTAGGCCACCATGCGCAGGGTCATCGTGTTGCCGAGCATCGCCTTCTGGTGCTCGGCGTCGCGCCCTTCGCACTTGGTCACGCGAACGGTGAAATCGGTCTGCTTCTCGGTCGCGCCTTCCGCGACTCGCTCGATGACCATGTGCAGGGTCTGTGGCGGGCCTCCGAACTCAGCGGCTTTCTCCAAGCGGAGGGTGTTCCCTTCGCAATGCAGCAACTGCATCCCCGGCATCGCGCCCTCGGCGGCGATGAGGCGCAGCGCCTCCGACGAACGATCCGGCCTCGGCGTGGAAAGCGGTCCGGCCGCCGCGTCGCTGCCCACCCCGGTCAGCGCCGACGAGACTATGCCGCGGGCCGCGCCGAATGTACCGAGCATCACCACGCCCCCAGCCGTCATCACGGCGATCACCGCTGCGACCGCGCCGGCGAGCGCCGCGCCGCTCAGCGGAACCCCCAGGGCGGTGCCGAGCAGTCCGGCCCCCGCCCCCGCGCCGCTCACTGCGGCCGTCCCGCTCCCCGCCGCGCTCATTCCGGCAAGGCCGATCTCGCGCAGGGCCAGCGAGAGGGCCGGGCTGGCCTCGGCCGCGGGGGCGTGTCCCAGCACGACCGGCAGCGCCACACCTACGCCCCGCGCAGCGCCGGACTTGGAGAGTTTGTCGCGCAGGCGTTCCAGCGCCTTGTCGAGCCGTCGGTGCATCGAGCCCGGCGTGATGCCCGCCTCCGCGGCCATCTCCGTCTGCGGGCGGCCCATCAGGAACCGGGCGATGATGATCTCGCGGTCGGCTTCGTCGAGTTGCATCAACGCCGCGTCGAGCATGGGCCGGACCTCGTGCCATGCGCGGGAAGCGGCGGGCTCGGGGGCCGACGCCGCGGGGTCGGACGCCGCGACACCCTCCGCCCGCTCGCGCGAGGCGACCTTGCGCAGCAGGTCGATCGAGGTCTGGCGTGCGCACGCGTGCAGCCATGCGCCGAGGTTGCTGCGGATGGTCCCAGCGCTGCGCGCCAGTTTCAGGAATGTCTCCTGGCAGGCGTCCTCGGCGTCGGCGTGCGTCCCCGTCACACGCCGGCATGTCGCGATCACCATCGACTGGTACCGCGCCACAAGCGCCTCGAAATCGCGCGGGTCGCCGCGGCTGGCGTAGCGGTGCGCGAGCGCCAGCGCCTCACCGGAGGTGGTCGGGGCGTGCTCGGTGGTGGTGGGAAAGGTGGTCACGTCGGGGCCTCGGCGTCTTGGTCTGAGAACCCGCCCCGAGGGCATGAAGGCTCGGAAGCGGGAAGAGGCCGCACAGCCTCCGCCATCAGTCGGAGCCGACGGAGGATCATTGCGCGCTGGGCCGCGATTTCTCGCGGGATTGAGTGGTCTTTTGCGGGGGGATCGGGCGGACGCGTGAGTTGAAATCGTGCCGCCGCGGTTCCCAATCAGGCCCGTTTCGATTCCCCACGGCGAGCGCGGAAGAACGCCCGGAGCATCTCGGCGCTTTCGGCGTGCAGCACGCCTGTGATGGGTTCCACGCGGTGGTTCAGGCGCGGGTCCTCGGTCAGGCGCATCAGCGAGCCTGTGCAGCCGGCCTTGGGGTCCGTCGCACCGAAGACCAGCCGCCCCACCCGCGCGTTCACGATCGCCCCGGCGCACATGGCGCAAGGTTCGAGCGTCACCGCGAGCGTGCAGTGGTTCAGCCGCCAGTCGCCCAGGCGCTTCGCCGCCGCACGGATCGCGACCACCTCCGCGTGAGCGGTCGGATCGTTGTCTGCCTCGCGCCGGTTCAGCCCCTCGCCCAGTACCGCGCCGGTGTTCGAATCGAAGACCACCGCGCCGACCGGCACGTCGCCGTGCCGTGTCGCGGCGTGTGCCAGTTCGAGCGCTCGGCGCATCATCGCTTCATCGAATGCACCGGGCATCGGAGCGCCGGGACCGCGCAGGCCCAAGGAGCGAGCGAAGCGCGGAAAGCGGCATGGATCGCGCGCCGGGTTCACGACTCATCGTCCAGTTCGCCGTCGCCCCGCCCGCGCGGCGCCGCATCTCCACCTGATGCCTGATGCCCAGTGCGCAGTGCCTTTTCTCCGCCCCTCCACCACCCGCCCGCGACGCGCGACGCCGGCATGAAGCGCATGAGCATGACCCCCAGCTCGTACAGCCCGTACATCACCACGGTCAGCAAGACCAGCGACGCGGGGTCCTGCGTCGGCAGCAGTGCCGCGAGCACGACCGCCCCGAAGATCGCCTGCTTGCGGTACTTCGTCAGCATCTTCGCCTCGATGACGCCCGACCACGACAGCAGCATCAGCACGATGGGCAACTGAAACGCCGCGGCGAACGCCAACCCCAGCAGGAACACCAGATCGATGTACTCGCTGAGGCGGTACTCCTGCGACACGCCTGCGCCGCTGTGGAGGTTCAGCGACATCACCTTGTCGCCGATCTGTACGCGCATCTGGTCCAGTTGCTCGTTGATCCATAAATCGCCCGGCTTCGGGCTGATGGGATCACCCTGAAGAACGGGCACCTGCGGGAACACCATTCCTGCGGGGGGCTCCACCTTGTTGATCGTCGGTGTCACCAGCCCGGCCCCGAACTCGATCAGGAACACCAGACTCAGCGGCAGCAGCACCCAGTACAGGAACGCCAGGCCAATCGAAGTGAGAAGCCCCGACAGCGGCAGCAGGAAGTAGATGAACCGCCGTTCCTTGGCGTACAGGCCCGGCGCGACGAACAGCCACAACTGGTACAGCACCCACGGCATCGCCACCAGCAGCGTCACCACCGCCGACACCTTCATGTACGCCGCGAATCCCTCGATGGGGCTCGTCGAGATCAGGTGCGGCGCTTCCCCGGCGCGGCGGAGCGAAGCAATGACCGGCGCCGTGATGAACTCCAGCAACTGGTTCCCGAACACCAGGCACGCCACGAACACCGGCAGCGGGCCCACGAGCGCCCAGAACACCCGCTTGCGCAGGTCTTCCAGGTGGTCGCCGAAGGACATCATGCGGGGTTCCGGGGGCATCTGAACTCGTGTGGATTGTTTGGTCTTTGGAAGGATGACGAGGAAGCCGAGTCACGCGGCAGAGGGGCGAGGACCGCAAATCCCGGGTCCCACGGGGCGAAGACGAACCCTCAACCATACCACCTACCCGAATCCGTCCGATTGTGGCGGAACGAGGCCCCCGGCGCGTCCCAACAGATCGGCATGTCCTACGCCTTCCCATCACGCTCGCCCAGCCACGCCCCGGACCCCGAGGCCCTGCGCGGCGCGCACCCGCCGGAACTCCACGAACTGTGGGCCACGCACCGGCGCTGGGTGGCGGCCATCCTGCTGGCCCACATGCCCCGCGACGCCGACCTCGAAGACCTTCTTCAGGAAGTCGCCGTCCGGTTTGTCCGCGGCGGTGCCGAACTCAAAGACCCTGCCGCCGTGAGACCGTGGCTCCGAACGGTGGCGATCAACCTGGCGCGGACCGCGGGGCGAAAGAAGCGCGTCCGCCAGCGCCTCATGCCCGACTACGCCGCGCAGGTCCGGACGACTTCGGATGAGACTGAAGCGGCCAACGACCCCCGCTCCGGTCACGAACTTCTTGAGGACGGCCGCCTCGCGATGAGCCTCGCCCGCTCGCTCCCGGAGGAATACCGCGAGCCGCTCTTGCTCCGCGCCGTCCGCGGCCTGAGCTACCGCCAGATCGCCGACATCCTCGGCGTGCCCATCACCACCATCGAAACACGTCTCACCCGCGCCCGCAAGATGCTGCGCGACGAGATCGAACGCGCCCGCCAGCCGCGCGGCGCCTCCAGCACAAACCCCGGGGAGAACCAATCATGACCACCGACCGAACGATTCATCCGGATTTCAGCCGCTACGAGCCCACCCGCGAGGACATCCTCATCGGGCG
>CAYZFW010000331.1:0-4073 GCA_964477615.1 uncultured Phycisphaeraceae bacterium
TGCTGGCGATGCTGGCGAACGTGGAGCGTGCGGAGCGCTGCAACGCCGCGAACGTCCGCCGCGAGATGGCCGGCGAGTTCCCGGCTCTCAGCGTCTTCGAGACCCAGGTGCACTACCCCGCGGCGGAAGTGAAACAGGAGCCTGAGGTGGCGCTGGTTGAGTTGTGATCGGCACGCACGACCGGATGACCCTCAGGGCTTGATGCAGTCTTCGGTGATGAGGTCGGACGGGTCGCCATATGAGGGCGGCACGCCGGGCGCGGTCACATCTTCGCCGCGGTCAATCGCGGCGGCGACGCTGAGGTTGAGTTCGAGAATCTGGGCCAGAAGGTCCTTCTTCGCGCTGAAGCCGTAGGCCTCCATCACCGCGGCGTCGAGTGCTGCGTGGGCGTCCTTCAGCGGGCTCTTGCCGGGGAGTTCGAGCGTGCGGTACAGGGCCCGAAGGCCGCCGGTGATCTTGGTGAGCGCGTCATCGCGCAGACGGCGAATCTCCCGCCCGGCGGCGGCGACGGCGCGGACCTGCCTCTTTGTGGGCTTCTGGGGCCAAGGAAAGGTGTCGAAGACAGACTCGGGGGTGTAGCGGTATCGCTCTGTGAGTTTCGAGCACTTGGCGACGAACCACTGCCAGTGGGGGTTGGATTGGAGGATGCCGAAGGAGTAGTCGTCGTCGAAGGTGAAGGTCTGGAGGGCATCGCCGGGGCGGATGCGGGTGTCAACGAAGACGAAGACGGGGCGCTTCGTGACTCGGGAGCAGGCGATGAAGCGGCCTTTGAGACGCTTTGTCGCACCAACACGATCCGCGCGGCTTCGCCAGTGAAGCCACCACTTCTCGAGATGCTGTTTCCGGGATGACTCAGACTTGCTTTCCTTTTCTGCTCGCTTGTGAATCTCGGGTAAGACGTGCGACTGAATGTGCGCGAAAGGTGCCTCAAACGCACGGGCGTCGATCATTCCACGCTGTTCAAAATCGATCAGGAATCGCTCGGGCTTACCGTCTCCTGAGACGAGCTCACGACCGATCAGATAAGGCAACACTACTCTGCGATTCGATGCGCTCGCCGCGAGCAACTTCGTTGCCTCTGGTCGCGAAAGCACGAATCCGGCGTGTCCAGGCGTATTGCCCTGAAAGACCCGCTTCGGCTCGGTGTTGCAGCGAAGGACCCGCGCCGAGCCGAGGTCTTGTTGATCCGACAATGCCGCGTTGATGTGCTTGGTGTCGCGGTAGAGCAGTTCGTACGACTTGTCCTTGCGGACGCGTCCGCGCTTGCCCAGCACCGTCGCGCCGCGCCCGCTCGGCGGCCGGTCCTGCTCGAACAGGTCGCTCTTGGCGTCCACCTTCAACCACAGTTTGCGAGGCTCGGGGACAAGAAGTTCAGCATCCCTCGTCTTGCCCCCGGTGCCTTTCACCCAGTTGACGATCGAAACGTGGACGTTGGCCTCGCCGGACCACGGCTGGTTGTCCACGGCCTCGACGATGGTGCCGGAGGTGACGACGTGGTCAAGGCCACCGACCCGGCTCTGGTTGTTACGGATGTTCTGGGTCCCGACGAGCCCCGCGCGGCCCTTAAAGGGGTCCTTCGTGCTGCAATCCGGCAGGTGATCGTGGGCACGGCGAATCCAGTAGACGCAGTAGTCCGCCATGCCGGGCACCTCGGGATAGAGAGCGCGAAACGCTCTCGCGTACTCCACCCCGCGCTGCGGCTTGATGTCCTTGGGTCCCAAGAACGGCGGATTCCCGATGACCACGTCCGCCGCGGGCCAGACGGTGCGCCCCGGCCCCGATGGTCCCTCGGTGATCAGGGCGTCGCGCTGAAGAATGTTCTCATCGAGGTTGTACAGCGGCAGCGTCGGCTCGGTGGTGTGGAGCTCGTCACTGGCGAGTTTGGGCGCGATCGAGAGCGTGACCTTCGCGAGTTCGACGGCGAAGGGCAGGATGTCCATGCCGTAGAACTGGCGGGGCGAGACGGCGCCGAAGGCCTGCTGGCCGGTGAACTCCCTTTTGGACACCTCGGACTGCCTGCGGATGATGCGGGCTTCGAGGCGGCGCATCTCGCGGTAGGCGATGTAGAGGAAGTTGCCGCTGCCGCAGGCGGGGTCGAGAACGCGGAGGGTGGAGAGGCGGTCGCGGAGTGCGGTGAGTTCCTTGAGGGTTGAGGCGCGGTCGATGGCGGTGGTGAAGGGCTGGACGATGGTGGGCCCGACGATCTTCATGATGTCGGCGGGTGCGGTGTAGTGGGCCCCGAAGGCGTGACGCTCGCCCTTGTCCATCGAGTGCTGGAAGATGGTGCCGAAGATGTCGGGGGAGATGTGGGCCCAGTTGTACGAAGCGGCCTTGCGGAGGAAGAAGGTCTCGTCGTCGGGGCGGAGCTCGACGGGCGCGGGCTGGGCGAAGAGGCCGCCGTTGAAGTAGGGGACGTCTCTGAAGCGTCCGCCGGGGTTCCCGGACGGGGCGTTCATGGCGTTGAAAAGGCCGCTGAGGAGGTCGAAGGCCTTCGGCGGGTCGACGCAATCGTCGAGGAGTTGGGTGACGAAGTTCTTGGGGAGCAGGCCGATGTCTTCGGAGAAGAGAGCAACGAGAATCTGCAGGATGAATCGCTGGGCGGTGGCTTCGCCGACGTCTTTGCGATGGGCGAGCGTGGAGTAGACCTTGGCGAGCAGGTCCGCCGCGCCGCGGGTGACCTCTTCGCGGTCGACGCGGAAGACGGGCTTGGTGGGGACGCGGGCGAGGAAATTGAGGGCGGGGTAACGGTCCGGCAGCTCTTCGAGTGTCAGCTCGTCCAGCGGCTCGTTGATGTCGACGTTGAAGTCGTAGATGCGGAATTTGTCGAAGTTGCAGAGAACGACGTAGGCGGGCCGGTTCGGGACGAGGCGCGTCCAGTAGTTGAAGGCCTGCGAGACGTGGCGGGCGAGGTCTTCGCCGCGCTTCTTCATCTCGATCAGGACGACGGGTTTCCAGACGTAATCGGCGAAACGGGTGCCGCCGTCGTCGTCGGTCTGCGGTTTGACGCGGAACTCGGGCTTGCCGCCGACATCGAGGATGCCGGGTTGGCCGAACGCGAGGAACAGCCGATCGAGAAAAACCTGCGCCTCACCCTTCTCATCGCCGGTGATGTGGTCGCGGCACCAGGCGACAAACTCCGCCAGATCGGCGGCGCGGTCGGCGTCGTGCTGCTGGGCGCGGGCGGCCATGGCTGCAGATTAGCAGCGATGCTGGCGCAACGACTTGCGGAACCCCTCACCCCCCCACCGCCGCCAGCGCCTCGATCTCCGCGATGCTCAGTGTCTCCGGCCGGCGGTCCGCCTCGATCCCCGGCGGGAAGGGGAAGTCGCGTCCCAGCGTTGTCCCGATCTGCTTTCGGCGCTGCGTGAACAGGCGGCGGCACATCGCGCTGAGGCGGCGTGGGTCCGCCGTCAGAGCGTGCTCGCGTGGGCGTCGGACGATCGCGCACATCTCGCTTGTCACCTCGGGCCGGGGCCAGAAGCACTCGGGCGGCAGGGCGGCAATGCGCCGGACTTCGCAGACGGACTGCACGACGACGCCGAGTTCGCCGTAGTCCTTGGTGCCGGGTCTGGCGCGGAGGCGCTCGCCGACTTCGCGCTGGATGGTGACGTACTGGCCGAGGCAGTTGGGAAAGTCCATGGCGAGGATGGCCATGACGGCGCTTGCGGCGCCGTACGGCAGATTCGCGACCAGGCGGAACGCGGGGCCTGATTCACCGCCGACGGCGCGGACGATGTCGGGGTTCAGGGCGGACTTGCCGTCGAGACAGTCGCCCTCGATGAGGGTGAAGTTCGGATTCCCGGCGAGGCGCTCTCGGTTGAGCGCGGCGAGGTGCGGGTCCAGTTCGCAGGCGATCACGCGGCAGCCGCGGGCGAGGAGCTCTTCGGTGAGCGTGCCGGTTCCGGGGCCGATCTCGAGAACGGTGTCGCTCGCGGCGACGCCGGACTCGTCGACGAGTTTGCGGATGAGGTTGTGGTCGACGAGGAAGTTCTGGCCCAGCGCGTGGCGCGGGCGCAGGGCGCGGGACTCCAGGAGGGCCTTGATCTCGGTCAGGGTCTGCACGCGGGCAAGGG
>CAYZFW010000332.1:0-4046 GCA_964477615.1 uncultured Phycisphaeraceae bacterium
CCGCGACATCGTCAGCCGCGAGATCTTTCGAACACTCGCACGAAAAAGTATCCCCCACGTCTGGCTCGACTGCCGCCACATCACCAACTTCACCGCACGATTCCCCGGCATCACCGCCACCCTCAAGCAGTTCGACCTCGACCCCGCCAAAGACCTCATCCCCGTCAACCCCGCCGCCCACTACTTCGTCGGCGGCGTCCGCGCCACTCACGCAGGACGCACCGACGTCCCCGCCCTCTACGCCGTCGGCGAAGCCGCATGCACCGGACTCCACGGCGCCAACCGCCTCGCCAGCAACTCGCTCCTCGAAGCCATCGTCTACGGCGTCGAAGCCGGCGAAGCCTGCCGCGAAATGAAACCCGGCCAGCCCAACGCCTGGGACACCCCCGCCCCCGCCGCCCCCGCCCACATCACAAGCGAAGTCCCCGCCTCCGACCAGGGCGAACTCGACCTCGCCGACGTCCGCTCCAGCGTCCGCTCCGCCATGTGGCGCAACGTCGGCCTCGAGCGCGCTGGTAACAAACTCGCCGACGCCGCCGAAATGCTCGACTTCTGGGCCCGCTACACCCTCGACAAGGTCTTCGACGATCCCGCAGGCTGGGAAGTGCAGAACATGCTCCTCGCCGCCGCCCTCGTCGCCCGCAGCGCCAAGTGGCGCGAAGAATCCCGAGGCTGCCACACCCGCACCGACACCCCATCCCCCACCCCCCGCTTCGCCGTCCACGACGCGTGGCGACGCGGACGCCCAGGACCCATCGAGATCCCCACCCGCTGAATTCCCCACCATCCGCAGCTCGCGAGCGTGCGCCGCACCCCCGCACCGGATAGACTCCCCACGTCCGAACAAGCACGGAGTCCCGCCATGATGGGTGAGCGTCGAATCATCCCGGTCACACCGAACAAGCGCCGCGCCCCGGCTCTCTACGAACTCATCGCGCCCAAACCGCGCGAAGACCCCGAAGCCGCTGCGCCCGCGTCGCGCACCCCCGCCACGCCGCCGGCACCAACCCCCGCGCCCGCCCCGCGCCCCGCCGCTCCGCAGCCGCGCGAGCCCGAGCCGGCCCCCGCGCCGCGTCACGTCGTCCCGCAGCCCGCCCCGCGCCCCGTCGCCGTCGCGCCCACAACCTACCAGCCCGTCGAAGACGACGAGCCCGCCAGCGACAAGGTCCTCGGCATCACCCCCGGCAGCCGCCTCAACATCCCCGTCGGCTTCGCCTTCGTCGCCATCGCCCTCGTCATCGCCGCCGTCATCGCCGCCTACTCCCTCGGCTACAACAAAATGGAGCAGCAGGCCGCGAAAGAAAAGGCCAGCGAACTCCAGCGACAGAATCAGGGCATCGTCGATCCCACCGCAACCAACGTCCCCACCCTCACCAGCGGCACCGACCCCACCGCCCAGCCCACCACCGCGAGCGCCACACGCCCCGCACCAAAGCCACAACCTCCGGCACCCGAGGCCAAGCCCGCCCCCGCCGCCAAAGTCACCGTCGTCAAGTCCCCCAAAGAAGACCCCCGCAAACCCGGCCTCAACTACCCCACCGTCGCAACGCTCCCCATCAAGGAAGCCACCGCCGCGGCCGAGTACCTCGTCAGCAAGGGCTACCCCACCATCCTCGCCCCATCATCCAACGACTCCCGCCTCTTCACCGTCGTCCCCCTCATCGGGCTCGAACGCGAGAACTACCAGAAGAGCAGCGAAGCCGAAGCCCGAAAACTCCGCGACCTCGGCCGCGCCTTCAAACGCGATCAAAAGGGCGCCACCGATTTCAACGACCTCTTCTGGAAGAAGTTCGAGCGCTGACTCTGGGCCGCGACCCCGCGCATCGAGTCGGTCAAGGCCTGCCACATCAAAGCCGTCGCCCGTTGTCTGACGAGCGAACGGACTCACCGTTCTCTCCCCCGGCACCTCACCGCAAGCGGCGCACACCGAGCCCACGCTCACGGGCAAGCCGACCCGAACCGTCCCAGGAAAAACGTCAGGTCCGCCGTGTTCACCTTGCCGTCGGCGTTGAAATCCGCTCGCGCGGCCTCGGATCCGAGGGGTGCGGTCAATCCAAACCGACCCAGGAACGTCGTCAGGTCCGCCGTGTTGACGAGGCCGTCGAAGTTGAGGTCGGCGACGAGTTGGAACGTCGTCTCGGCGGACGTAAACGCCGCACCGACGGAACCCTGCACAATGCACCGGAACCGGAACTGCCCGACGCCGGCGTGGGACCAGTTGGGCTGGCCCGGGTCGCCGTTGGGCACGGTGGCGCGATCGACGGTGAGGGTCGGGCCCTGAGAGCCCACGGCGTTGAAAAGAAACCGGCCCGGAGCGCCGGTGCCCGCCGGAGCAACGTTCACGCCCGGCACCACGTCCGTCCACTCGCTCACGTTCGCCGGCGGCGGACCGCCGATGTACTGCCACTGCTGCGTGAACGGGCCGGTGCCCACGGCGGTCGCCGTGAACGAAGCCGAGGCGTTCGGACACACCAGCGGCCCCGCCGAAACGGTCGCACGCGCCGGCAGGAACGCCCATGTCATGCCCCGGACCTGCAGGCTGTTCGCGATGTCGGCCCCGCTCACGTAGGTGTTACCTACCAGCCGCGTGAGTTGCGAGCGGCCCGAAACCGGCCGCGTGAAAATGATCTCGCTGGTTGTGGGATGGATGCCCCCGTCGAACCACGCCGTCTGTGTCGGCGGCGAGGCGAACGCCGCGAACGTCGTCGCGGGCAGCGGGTTGACGAGGCTCTTCACACGCGGATTCCCCCCCGCATTCAGGTCAAAGAACAAGTCACTCGTCGCGGAGCTCAGGATCGTGTCAAGGTCGCTGATCCCCGGGAGCGCCGCCGTGGTAGAGACCACGCTGCCATCAGCGTTCACGATCGCCAGCCGGTTGGTGCCGAAGTTCCCGAACGAAGCGAACGAAACCAGCAGGTTTCCATGCCGCGGCGAGTACTCAAACCCCTCGATGTACGACGTGTTGAGCGGAGCCCCGAACGGCCCGATCGTGCTCGTCCCGGCCTGCGGCTCGATCAGCATCAGCTCAGACGTCACGTCGGCGTTCGAGTTCTCGGTATAGATCGACGCCGCCAGCCGCCCGTCGGGGAGCTGCGTCATGAAGTACACCTGCCGGTTCCCCGAACCGGTCACCGGAACCGTGAGGTACGGCTGCGTGGCCCCCGTCAGCGGATCGACGACCACAATGGTCGAGACCCCGGCGGACTGCGTCGACGCGGCGACCAGCGACTGAGCGCGCCCAACCGATGCCACCACCAGCATCATCGCCACGAAAGCGCCACGGGACAGATTCTGGTTCAACATCTCGGGACTCCTGAACGACAAACGCCGGTGCGGCGGTTGTTAATCTCAGCCTACCCGATCAGACCCGGAATCCCAACAAAATCACCGGCGCTCGACCCCGGTATCCACGCGGGAATGGCTGTTATCGGGCAGTCTCCAAAGAAATCGCCCCCGGCGGGGCCGAGGGCGTTGTGCGCAATTGAGTTGCTCCGACAGTTCCGCTCTGGATCGGCGTCGGGGCTTACTTCTTCCAACCACTCGCCTTGTACCGCTTGATCTCCTCGATCAACTTCGGCTCGAGCGTCTTGTCGATGTCCTTCAGCTTCACGAGCTCGTCACGGACGGCCTTGCCCTGGTTGGACATCCACGCCAGCAGGCCCTTCTCAAACACGTTCAGGTCCGGCACGGCGACGTCGTCCAGCAGGCCCTTGGTGCCCGCGAAAATCGAGATCGTCTCGTCGATCACGTCGAACGGCACGTACTGCGGCTGCTTCAGGAGTTCGACCATGCGCCGGCCGCGATCAAGCTGCGCCTGCGTCGCCTTGTCGAGTTCGGTGCCCAGCTGCGCGAACGCTTCGAGTTCACGGTACGCCGCGAGGTCGAGTCGCAGCGAGCCGGCGATGCGCTTCATCGCCTTGATCTGGGCGTTGCCGCCGACTCGGCTGACCGAGATACCGACGTTCACCGCCGGGCGGACGCCCGCGAAGAAGAGTTCGGACTCGAGGTAGATCTGCCCGTCGGTGATGGAGATCACGTTGGTGGGG
>CAYZFW010000333.1:0-4037 GCA_964477615.1 uncultured Phycisphaeraceae bacterium
CGCCGCCGCCGGGGACGATGCCCTCGGCGACCGCGGCGCGGGTCGCGTGCAGCGCGTCCTCGACGCGGGCCTTCTTCTCCTTCAGTTCGGCCTCGCTGGCCGCGCCGACCTTGATCTGGGCCACGCCGCCGGAGAGCTTCGCGAGACGCTCCTGCAGCTTCTCGCGGTCGTAATCGCTGGTGGTGATCTCCACCTCACGGCGGATCTGCTCGATGCGGGCCTTGATGTCCTTGGTGGAACCAGCGCCCTCGAGGATGACGGTGTTGTCGGAGTCGACCTCGATCTTCTTGGCCATGCCCAGGTCGGACATCTGCACCTTGTCGAGTTCGACGCCCAGGTCCTTCATGATGGCCTTGGCGCCGGTGAGGATCGCGATGTCTTCGAGCATGGCCTTGCGGCGGTCGCCGTAGCCGGGGGCCTTGACGGCGCACACCTGCAGCGTGCCGCGCAGTTTATTGATGACGAGGGTGCTGAGGGCCTCGCCGGTGACGTCCTCGGCGATGATGAGCAGCGGCTTCTTGGCCTTCATCACGCCCTCGAGCAGGGGGATGAGCTTCTGGACGCTGTCGATCTTGTCCTCGTGGACGAGCACCAGACACTTGTCAAGCTCGCACTTCATCTCGTCGACGTTGGTGACGAAGTTGGGGCTGAGGAAGCCGCGGTCGAACTGCATGCCCTCGACGACTTCGACCACCGTCTCCTGCGTCTTGCCCTCTTCGACGGTGATGACGCCGTCCTTGCCCACCTTGTCGAAGGCGTCGGCCATGATCTTGCCGATCTCGGTGTCGTTATTGGCGGAGATGGACGCGACAGCCTGGATGTCGGCCTTGCCGCTGACGGGGCGGGCGAACTTCTCGATGTCGGCGACGACAAGCTCCACGCCCTTCTTCATGCCGCGGACCAGCGCGTTGGCGTCGATGCCGGCGGAGACGTACTTCAGACCTTCGGTGAACAGCGCCTCGGCGAGCACGGTCGCGGTCGTGGTGCCGTCGCCGGCCTGATCGGAGGTCTTGCTGGCGGCCTCCTTCACGAGCAGGGCACCCATGTTCTCCGCCTTGTCACGCAGCTCGATCTCCTCGGCGACAGTCACGCCGTCCTTGGTGACGGTGGGGCCGCCCCACGACTTGTCGATGACGCCCATGCGCCCGCGCGGACCGAGGGTGGACTTCACAGCCTTGGCCAGCTTGGTCACGCCGGCGTGGAGGGCGGTGCGGGCGTCAACATCGAAGGACATCTCTTTGGCGGGCATGGGTGAAGCTCCGTGGACTTTCCGGCCGGGTCGGCTGGAATGATGTTCAGGTTTGGTGTCTGGGTGGGTGCTCGTCGGCTCGTGACCCGAGGCCCGAGACGACTTCTCCCGCTCACAGGGCAACTACGGTGCCAGCGTCCGGCGACGAGACGGGAAAGTCTCCGGGCATTCGCGGGCAGCAAAGTAGCCTGTCGGCGGACTATCTGCTGACATCCGATGCCTTTTGAATGATGCAGACTGTCAAAGTGGCAGATGGCCCCGGCGGCTGGCTCTGCGCTTGTCCCCGATTCAGTACCAATCGCAGGGTGAGGTCTTTGGCTCCATCCGACCAGCCAATCCTGAGCCTTGGACGCAGCGAACTCCCTGGGGCTCAGGCTGCCCAAGGCGCTGTGTGGACGATCTTCATTGTAATGCCAACGCCAGTCCGATCGGATGGGTGTCTCGAACTCGGCATGATTTCGGGGGCCGTTAGCGCCAGATCGGAACCAGAGAACGCGACTGGATGGGCCCAAATGGCGGGTTCGCGGTCTCGAATAAACTGGCCTCCCAAACCGGTCCACATTTCAACCTGAACTACCCGGCCAGCGCCTCTGCCCGACGCACAATGGCCGTCAAGTGTCCATCCTCAAACGCCGCCAAGAGATGTCCCTCGCAGAAGCGGTCCTGCCGAAGGTGAGCCGTGAGGAGGCGAGCCAATGTCAGTGGATCGGCCGAGGCAACCTGGGCGGGCTCGCTCACGAGCATCTGGCACTCCGGCCCGTGCGCCCACTCTGACCAGTCGAAGTCCGTCAGCACCCATCCCAAGCGATACGCCACCTCAATCAGCGCGTTGATCGCGGTATCTGGATCTGTGCCGGGAGCGCTGAGCGCAGGGAGCAGCTCGGCGAGGCCACGCAGACGCTCATGCCATTCAGTCGACGTTGGAGCGGGTCGTTTGGCCACGGCTAGAGCCTAGGACACCCCTCAGGGGTACTCGCTGGGCAATACAATCAGCCTCTTCCGATGCCCACATATTCCCACAGCCGGATCGAGTGCTTCCGCCATTGCCCGCGGAAGTACTTCTACCGGTACATGGCGAAGGTGGAGTTGCCCGAGCCGCCAGAGCAGATCGCGACCTTTCTCGGCTCGCGCGTGCACGATGTGCTCGAGCACCTGTACGAACGAGTGTCCAAGGGGATCGTACCGGCCGTGGCGGGCCTTCGCGAGCGGCTTGATCAGGAGTGGGCCACGCACTGGACGCCGGCGGTGGTCATCCACGATCGGGACGCAACTCCCGATGACTACCGCTCGCTGGCCTGGCGATGCATCGACTCGTACTACCGCCGATTCCATCCGTTTGACCAGGCGACCATCATCGGTCTGGAGCAGATGATCACGTTTCCGCTGGACGAAGCCGAGCGGTTCAGAATGGTCGGCTACATCGACCGGTTGGCCAAGGCGGCCGATGGTTGCTGGCAGATTCATGACTACAAGACCAACAGCAGCCTTCCCACCCAGGCGGAGAAGGACGCGGATCCACAGCTGGCGTACTACGAGATCGGCATCCGCCGCATGTGGAAGGACGTTGGCCGGGTTGAGCTCATCTGGCACTTCCTCCGCTTCGACCACTCGATCGTGTCCTCACGCACGACTGACCAGTTGGACCAACTGCGATCCGATGCGATTGCGACGATCACCGACATCGAGCGCCGGGGCGACGACGCTGAGCAGTTCCGGACCAGCGAAGGACCGCTGTGCTCCTATTGCGAGTACCAGCAGATCTGTCCGGCTCGAAAGCACCTGTATCAGGTCCGCGTAATGCCAGAAAGCGATCTGGCCAAGGAACCCGCCGTTGCGCTTGTCGACCGGTGGGCTGAGCTCGACGCCAAGCGGAAGCTCCTACAGAACGAACAAGGCGATATCGAGAGGCAGATTGAGGACATTCGGCAGGTGCTCGTGGCGATCGCCAAGCGAGACGGTCTTGAGCTCATCGCGGGCCGAGAGAAGGAGGTAGCGATCACCGCGAGCCAGCGCGTCCTCTTCCCTCGCAAGAGCCAGGAGCCAGAGAAAGCCGCAGACTTTGAGGCGGCCCTTCGAGGTACGCCCTGGTGGCCCCAGCTCAGCAGCCTGAACGCGGCCGACCTGCGCTCCGCGTGGGAGTCAGCGGAGACGGATCCAGAGCTGCGAAGGCTACTCGCGAAGTTCGCGTGGACCGAATCAGATGTCGCGGTTCGTCTGCGTGTTCGTCGCGACCGACGATGAACCAGCGTCACGCGAGCAGCGGCTCAATCGCTTCTCCCACCCTGGAAAAGCGGGCGACATAGTCGTCGATGGCCGCATCCATCCGCTGTCGAGCGGTGACAGAATCCAGTCCGTGGCCGGAGAGAGGGGCAATCACGCGGTGCGCCAGGAACACCCACTGCTTCGGGATTCCTGGCACGTTGATGAGGTGTTTCCGGTGAATTCCAAACTCGGCGGGATCGCGGAGCAGCCGATCGACCAATTTCATCCGAAGCGGCTGGTCTGACATCGGGGAGATCAACAGCATCAGTCCGAACTGATCTGTTCTCACCCTGTCAAGCCACATCGCCAGCCAGAAGGAGCGATCGCATTCTCGTCCCCCCATCCGCAACGGCGGCAGCGGTATGGGCCAAGAGGCTGGCACAAATGGCCAAAGCACGGGCCGGCCCTGACCTTGCGGGTACTCCCCCAATGGGATAACGCTTGGGTGCGAGAGCACCGCATCTCTCGCCACCGCGAACAGATCGCACTCCTGCGCGGCGGACTCCACTGGGGTTTCGGGCTTGTC
>CAYZFW010000334.1:0-4032 GCA_964477615.1 uncultured Phycisphaeraceae bacterium
GGGACGCGTCGACCAGATGCTGCTCTCGAACCCCGTCGAACGCCGCACCTTCTTCGAGGAGGCCGCCGGCGTCGCCAAGTTCAAGGCCCGGCGCGTCGAGGCGCAGCGCAAACTCGAGCGCACCGAGCAGAACCTCGTCCGCGCCCGAGAACAGCTCGATTCCACCGAGCGCCGCCTCCGCCTCGTCAAGGGCCAGGCGAGCAAGGCACGCCGCTTCATCGAGCTCGACGGGCAGCTCCGCGCCGCCAAGACCGCACTCGCCTTCGAGCAGTACGACGACTTGTGCACCCGCCTGAGCGGCCTCACCAGCCGCCTGCAGGAACTGCAGGGCCAGCGCGATTCCGCTGTCGCGCTCGTCGAAGAACTGGAGCGATCCCGCGCCGAGGCCGAACTCCGCCGCCACGAACTCGTCGAACAGCAGCAGGACCTGGAGCGCACCAAAGCCGCCGCGGAGCACCGCGCCGCTTCTGCCAAGCAGCGCAAAGCGATGAGCGAGCGCTCCCTGAACGAGGCCGCAGCCCAACTCGAAGACGACCGCCACCGCCTGCACGAGTTCGAGCGTGCCGAGGGCGAGCTGCGCCGCGAAGCGGGCGAGAAGAAGTCCCTGCTGGAGCACGCCGAGGCCGCCATGGCCCAGGCCGAGGCCCGCCTCCGCGCCGCCGCCGACGCGAAGGAAACCGCCCAGAGCGAGACGGCGGAACTCCGACTCAACCTCGCCGAGAAGCGCGCCTCCGCCGCGAACATCGACCGCGAGCGCGCCGGCCTCGTCGCCCGCATCGAGGCCGACCGCCGCCGCGGACAGCAGTTCGCCGAGCAGTCGGCACGCCTTGAGATGCGTCTCGCGGCCCTCGATGCCGACGCCGGCGACCTCGACCGCCAGGCCGCCGAGTTCCGCGCCGCCGCCGACACGCGCCGCGAACGCACCACCGGCATCGAAGCCGAGATCACCACGAAGATGGCCTCCGCCGCGTCGCTCTCGGGCGAGCAGCGGACGCTCACCGAGCGGCTGAACGAGATCGAGCAGCGCCACGCCCGACTCGACAGCCGCCGCGCCACGCTCGAAGAGATGGTCGAAAGCCGCGCCGGCCTCGGCGAAAGCGTCAAGCGCGTCCTGGAACGCCGCGACGCCGCAGTCGCGAGCGCCGAGTCCGGCAACGCCCCCGCCGAAGGCGACGACCTCTACCGCGGCATCGTCGGTGCCCTCGCTGATGTGGTGGAGGTCGACGCCGCCGACGCCCTCGCCGTCGAGAGCGCCCTGGGCCCGAACCTGCAGGGCCTCGTCGTCGAGTCGCTCGCGCTCCTCGCCGCCAGCCCCGCCGCGCTCGCGCAGCTCCCCGGGCGCGTCACGCTCCTCCCCGTGCAGTGCGGCGAACTCGCCGCCTCGCGCACAGCACTGCCCGCAGAACTCCTCGCCGTCGCCTCCGAGCACGCCCGCCCCATGGCCAACCTCGTCCGTTGCCCGGTGCGCTACCGCGGCCTCGTCGAGCGCCTGCTGGGCCACACCCTGCTGGTCCGCGACCTCGACGCCGCCATGCTGCTCGCGTGGGGCCCGCTCGCTGGCGTCGCGGCACGCTTCGTCACACGCGACGGAACCATCCTGGAATCGGATGGCCGCGTCATCGCCGGCCCCGCGCAGATCGGCGCCGCCGGCGACGCCGAGGGCCACGGCCTCCTCCAACGCCGCGCCGAACTCAACGAGCTCGAGATGAAGCTCGCCGCCCTCTCCGCATCGCTCGAGGCCGACCGCCTTGCGATGAAGTCGCTCGACGCCCAGGCGTCCGAACTCAACAAGCACCTCGCCGACCTCCGCGTCCACCTCGCCACCGAGCAGCGGGCGCTGATCGCCGAGGAGTCCAAACGCGACCGCCTCGAGGCCGAACTCGCCCGCGTCCGCCGCGAACGCCCCTCAATCGCCGCCGAACTCGCGATGGTCGGCGAACGCGCCGCGACCCTCTCGGCGGAAATGACCGACCTCAGCGAACGCGCCGACAGCCTCGCCCGCCTCCACGCCGAACAGGCCTCACTCGTCGCCGACATTGAACGCGCCGCCGAGAGCGTGCAAGCCCGCCTCGACGCCGCCAACGAGCACCTCACCGCGGCGAAGGTCGAGGTCGGCCAGCAGAACGAGAAACTCGGCGGCCTCCGGCGCGACGTGGGCCGCCTCGAAGCCGGCGCCGACGACGCCTCCCGCCGCCGCGTCGCGCTTGCACAGTCGATCGATCAGCGCGTGGCCCGCCTCGAAGACCACCGCCACGTCATCGCCGAGGCGTCTCAGGAGATCGAGTCCGGCGAGGCCGACGCCCGCGCCGCCGTCGAGTCCATGGTCGGCGTCTCCACCGTCCTCAGCGAGGCCATCGAAACCTCACGCGAGCACGGCGAACGCCTCGTCGCCGCACGCCAGCACGCCGACATCCTCAGCCGCGACTGGAACAGCATCGAACTCTCCAAGCGCGAGCTCGAAGTCCGACGCGAAACCCTCGAAGAGCGCACCATGGAGGACATCGCCCTGGACCTTCGCGCCGAGCACCCCGCCTTCGCACTCCGGCTCGTCACGGGCACAGCCCAGCGCATCGACACCGAGAAGACCGCCGCCGAGATCGAGACACTCCGCGACGAGGTGAAGAAACTCGGCAACGTCAACCTCGACTCGATCGAGGAGGAATCCCAGCTCGCCGGGCGCAACGAGGAGCTCATCAAGCAGGTCGCGGACATCGACCGCGCCCGCGCCCAGCTCGACGAACTCATCAAGAAACTCAGCGACGTCAGCCGCGACCGCTTTAAGGAAGTCTTCGAGTCCATCCAGGAGCACTTCGCCAGCGAGACCGGCATGTTCCGCCGTCTTTTCGGCGGCGGCAAGGCCGAACTCCGCCTGCTCCCCGTCGCCGAGACCGGCGAGATCGACTGGCTCGAAAGCGGCGTCGAGGTCACCGCCAAGCCCCCGGGCAAGGAGCCACGCTCCATCAGCCAGCTCTCCGGCGGCGAGAAGACCATGACCGCCGTCGCCCTGCTCATGTCCATTTTCCAGAGCAAGCCCAGCCCGTTCTGCGTGCTGGACGAAGTCGACGCCGCGCTCGACGAGGGCAACGTCTCCCGCTTCACCGCCATCGTCCGCCAGTTCCTCGACAAGTGCCACTTCATCGTCATCACCCACAACAAGCGCACCATGCAGACCGCCGACCAGCTCTACGGCGTCACGATGCAGGAACGCGGCGTCTCGAAACGCGTGAAGGTGAAGTTCGAGAACGTCGGCACCGACGGCACCATCAAGGCCCACGAGCCTGAGGACACCACGGACAACGCCGCCGCCGCGACCGACATCCGCACGGAGTCCCCCGCGCCCGCCCGCCCCGATGAAGCCAAGGACGACGCCGTCGCCGCACTGAAAAAGCCCCGCCGCCCCTCCCTCCGCGCCGCCCTCGCCGCCATGCGCGAAGAGGCCCCAGCCGAAGCCGCCCCGGCGAACATGCCCTGAAAACGTGACCATTCCAGCTCGCGCTGGTGCGTCACGTCATCCCGTGCCACTGACCTCCCGCCTCCAGGAAGTCAGTGCTCCGGTGCATCACATTCGCTGACACTCACCGCCGACGCCGCCCACCCAAACCGCAAGCCAGCCCCACGATCGCCACCCCCGCGCCCGGCGCGGGCACGCTCGTCACCACCACCGACAGATCACCAGACGACCACAGCGGCGCAATCGTGATCCCATTGGGCTTGCTCAGCCCGCCATAGGTGAACGAGATCAGCGACGCCACGTTCAGGTTCGCAATCGGGATCACCTGGCCCAGCGTCGGAACGAAATCATCGCAGATGTGGAACTCGATATGCGGCGTCACCCCCGCATCGATCGTCGTGTTCCCCAGCACGCTCAACTCATCGCCCAGCGTCACGCCAAACCCGTCGCTTCCGATATCGAACTCGAAGCCCGAGCCGCTCCGCAGCCGCAGGTTGTCCGTGATGGTCAGCACGCCGAAGTTGCACGGCCCCTCCGCGCCCGGCGCGATCACCGCCGTGTCGCCCGTGAGGTTGCCGCCC
>CAYZFW010000335.1:0-3997 GCA_964477615.1 uncultured Phycisphaeraceae bacterium
GTTTGACGTCGACGCCGTCAACAGCGCCGCCCATCGGGCGTTCTATAAAGCGCGTTTCTCAAGCCCCGCCAACCCCGCTTGCCGGCAGTGGGGAGGTCCGTGATTCGGCGCTATCCTCACCCCCCATGCCCCACCGCACCCTCAGTGAGTTTCTGATCGCCGAGAGCCGCAAATGCTGCCGACCCGCGGTGGCCCGCTTCGAGCACCCGTGGATCGCCCCCATGCCCCTCAGCGAGGGCGGGGCGGCCCTGCTCCGGGCCCGCGGCGTCGACGTCTCGCCCACCATCGACCCGGCCCGCGACGCCACCAAGAAGACCCCCGCGTCCACCGCCCACAACCACGGGCCGCTCGACGTCTTCAACACCGGCGACTATTCGCTGGGGCTGTTCCACCACGACGCATCCGAGGCGGCGATCGAGCTGCTGCGCTACCCCGAATTCGTCGAGCCCTGCTCCGGTGCGCTGCTGAATCTGCTCGATAACGCGCGCTCGGACGGCTTTGTCCGGCGCGTCGAACTCGTGACCAAGAGCCACGAGGACGAGCCGAGCAAGCCGGTCATCGCGCAGTTCGCCCTGCGCTGTGCCCGCGCCCACGGGCGCGACGGCGCCGACTGGCTCCGCCGCTACGACATCTACCACCGCGTCGCCAGGTTCCTGGAGTACATCGAAACGACCTACGGCGGGATGCACGGCCTCATCAAGGCCCACTCCGCCCTGCAGACCGGCTTCGACAACGACCTGCTCACCGTCGCGCTCCCCGACAACACCGTCGAAGACCCCGGCGTCAATGCCTTCATGGTCCTCGAGTACGAGGCGATGGTCGAGATCGCCCGCATGCTCGGCAAAGACCACGAGGCCCCGCGCTGGCAGCACAAGGCCGAGCGTCTGAAGCGCCTCATGAACGAACTCATGTGGTGGGAGACCCCCGGGGGGGGCGGCGAGGGCTTCTACGTTGCGCTCACCTGGAAGCACGGCGTGGCCCAACTCGCCAGCGAGATCGTCAGCGACCACGCCGGCAACACCATCAGCCCGCTGTGCACGTGGGTCAGCCTGCTGCCGCTGTACGCCGGCGTGCCCGACGCCGCGCGGGCCGCGAAACTCATCAAGCTCATGACCCGCGAGAGCGCCTTCTGGGGCCCCTACGGCGTGCGCACGCTGCCGGCCGACAGCGTCTACTTCAACCAGGCCCCGCGCTCGCTCATCTTCGACTTCAAGGTGATGAAGCGCTCGGCAGTGAGCAACTGGCAGGGCCCGGTGTGGGTGCTCTCGAACTACTACATGGCCGCCGGCCTCGCCCGCGCGGGCCGCGCCGATCTGGCCAAGGAACTCGCGCGGCGCACCATCGACCTCTGCACCAGCGGCCTGCAGAAGCACGGCAGCCTGCACGAGTGCTTTGACGACGCGGGGCGCGGCCTGTGGCCCGCCGAGGGCGGGTTTGTGTCGTGGAACGTGCTGGCGCTCACCATGCTGCGGGAGTGGGGGGGCTGAACGCCCCGTCTTCCGCGCGGTTATGGGCTGCTGCCCGCCGATCTTCCCGAACTCGGGCGGTCCCATTGCCTCGCACCGGGGCTCGCAGACGAGTCTTGCGTGGCTACGCTGATCAGATGCCCGCCCGAAGTCCGGGCCCGCGGAGGAGCCTGACGTGAGAAAGCCTCAAAATCGCTCGGGTCGTCTCGCCGTGCTTTCGCTTTTCGCGGCGTGCTCCACATCGTCCGCGATCCACCCGGGAGCCACGATCGAGCCCGAGCGCGACGACATGCCCTACATCCCGCCCGCGGCAAGCCCGAGGCTCAGCGTCCCCGCGCCCATCCTTGCGCCGGAGCTGGCACAGCGCGGCACGCTCCCCGTGTTCATCCGCCAGATCAACACCAATGCGAACGGGCTGAACATCGTCGGCGACGCCGCCAACGAGCCCTCCATCACCGTCGGTCCCACCGACCCGCGGCGCCTCGTCGCCGGCTGGCGCCAGTTCAACTCCATCGCGTCGAGCTTCCGCCAAGCGGGCGTCGCCTATTCGCGCGACAACGGCCGCACCTGGACCAATCTGCCTCCCCTCGAGACCGGCGTCTTCCGCTCTGACCCCGTACTCCGCTGGGAACCCAACGGAGCACGCGTCTTTTACAACTCGCTCAAGGTCGTCAACAACGTCTTCAACGTGTGGTACTTCACCTCCGCCGACGGCGGCGCAACGTGGAGTTCTCCATTCCAGATCGCCGGCGGTGACAAGACCTGGTTTGCCCTCGCGCCAATGAGCGTCCCCGGAGCGCTCAATCACTACACCGCATGGAACACCGCCGCGAATCCCACCCCCGGCTTCACCTTTGCACGCTCCATCAACGCCGGGGCCTCCTTCCAAACCCCGCTCGCGCTCCCCGGCGGCCCGCCCATCTTCGGGACCCCGGGCATCGGCCCCGCTGGCGAGGTGTACATCGCCGGGACCAACTCCGCCGCACCCGGCCTCTCGGTCGCCCGCTCAACCAACGCCTCGAACAACGCCGCCACGCCAACCTTCTCAGCCTCATTCCCGGACATGGGCGGCGACCTCTCGCTCAACCCCGCCGTCAACCCCGCCGGACTCGCCGGCCAGCTCATCTGCGACGTCGACCGCTCCGGCGGGCCCGGCAACGGCTTCGTCTACCTCTGCGGCTCCATCGACCCCTCCACCGGCACCGACCCGCTCGAAGCCCGCTTCATCCGCAGCCGCGACGGCGGCGTCACCTGGGACCCCTTCGTCCGCGTCAACGACGACTCCACCACCAACAACGCCTTCCAGTGGTTCGTCACCATGAGCGTCGCGCCAAACGGCCGCGTCGACGTCATCTACAACGACACCCGCGACGATCCCGCGAACCGCATCTCCCGCACCTACTACACCTTCTCGACCGACCAGGGCGCCACCTTCGCGCCCTCTACGCCGCTCACCGTTGCGTGGAACCCCCTTGTCGGGTTCCCCCAGCAGAACAAGATCGGCGACTACTACGACATGCACTCCGACGCCGTGGGCGTGGACGCCATCATCTCCACCACCGTCAACGGCGAGCAGGACGTCTACTACGTCCGCGTCGGTGAGTTCGACTGCAACGCCAACGCGATCGGCGACACCACCGAGATCGGTCTCGGCCAGGTGAAAGACTGCAACAGCGACGGCGTCCCCGACCCTTGCCAGAAGAAGTGCATCGCCGACATCAACAACGACGGCAGCGTCAACACCGCCGACCTCGTCACCTTCCTCGGCAGGTTCGGCCAGACCGTCCCCCTCTGCGAGCCCGCCAACCTCAACCTCGACGCCCAAGTGAACACCGCCGACCTCACCATCTTCCTCGGCAACTTCGGGTGCTCCGGGTGATCGGGCCGAGGCCCGAGGAATCGAGCCTTGCGACAGCACGTTTGTCCGGTCGGTGAACGTGGGTTGTCTTGTCAGACGCGAGTGGTCCGGAAGATGGCTCCCGGACAGGCTCGCGCTGGAGAAAAGGCGTCAGGGCATGACACCGCCGGATACACCGGGTTTTGGGGTGGTTGTCTGCCTTACGCCGGATCCTGAGCGCTTCCCCGCTGCGAGCATCCGTGGCGCAAGTGGGTGTTTCCCCAGTCCGCTTTTCACGCTGTCCGGAAGCGACGAACGTCCTTGCGCCTGCATCATCATCCCGGCGAGCATCCACGCGTCGGGGGTGCCGGTCTTCTGCGCGTTGGTGACGGCGCGGAGCATGAGGCGGCGCAGGGTGTCGCCGCCGCCCACGACGTCCGAGGGAAGGCGGCGCTCGCACAGCGACGGCTCCGCGGCGTACGCCTCGGCCGCGGCGCGCACCGCCTGGGCTTCGAGTTTCTGCCCCAGCACCGCTACCGCCAGCAGGCGCTGCGTCTCACCGATGGACCACGGAATCTCGGGCGGTGTTGCGGGCGTTGCGGCGGCGGGCGATGCTGGAACCGCGGCGGCGGGTGGGGTTGCACCTGCGGGTGCCGATCCAGGCACCGTGGTCGCAGGGGTCGATCCCGGTGGG
>CAYZFW010000336.1:0-3980 GCA_964477615.1 uncultured Phycisphaeraceae bacterium
GCCGTCCCACTTGTGGACGGCGTCGAGGAGGTCGAAGGCGAAGGTGGTGCCGTTGGGGAAACCCGTGCCACCCGTCGTGTCGAAGCCGGGGTCGTCGGTGAAGTTTGGGAACTCGCCGAAGGTGGCCCGGAAGACGCGGAGTCCGGGAACAAAGGTGGTGCCGGAAGGGGTTTGGACGAAAGCGCCGGTGTCGATGCGTCCGGCGACAGGTTGGAGCAGGATGTCGCCGATGTGTTGTGCACGGGCCACGTCGGCGGACTGGAGGAGCGCGATGGCGAACGCGGCAAAGCGGATCGCGGAAGACGGTGAAAGCGGGGAGGTCGTCATCGGAGTACGCTGTGGGGCTGATGTGGTGGCTGGTAGATGCAACTGTGATGCAGGAAGTATGTCCTTGATGCAACACGATGTCAAGAGCAATTCGATTGCATCAACTGGCCCGAGTTCGGGGCCGGGGGCAGCTCAGGGCGGGGGAACCCCGGTTCCGCCGCTGCCGGACAACGGGCCGATTCCATTTCCGGGGGCTCTCCGCAGCAGCGACCCGCATGCGGACGCATTGCCGGAGCGGATGCCCGCGGCATCGCCGGACAGCGTGGGGCCACCTTCGTGGGCTCAGCCCGCTTTGCCCGAGCCCGCGGTCAAGGCTTCACGGCAGTTGAGGAAGGTTTGGGTTCTGATCGCCGGGACGGGGGTGATCATCTTCGCGATCATCATCGCGCCGCTGCCGGGGCCGGGGTTCACGATCTTTGCGCCCATCGGCTTTGCGATGCTGGCCAGTGAGTTCATGTGGGCCAAGCGGCTGGCGAATGAGCTCGAGAATCGGACGGGGTTCATCGAGCGGGCCGCGGCGTTCTTCGTGCGGACGAAGAACTGGTGGTTCCTGCCTGCGGTGGTGGTGATCTACTGGGGTCTGGTGTTCTGGCTGAACCACGAAAAGGTGCTGGAAGCCAAGTACCTGTTCCCGCTGGCGGGCGGGCTGTCTACGCCTGTGGGGTACCTGGCGTGGCGGACGATTGTGCACTGGCACAACGCGCGGAAGGCGGCGCGGGAGCGTGCGCAGGCGTAGGTGTCCCTGGCTGGGGAATGTGCGACATCGCGGGCTTGGGGGCGGCGCGACGGGGACATGTCGCGTACTGTCTCGCCCTTTGAGGGGGACCCTGAGGATCACGGCGGACCGCGATCCTCAGGCGACTTGATTGCCCGACCGTTCTGCTGCGTCGCGATGTTCCGCGACGAATGCTCTCTTTCACGTTGGACGCCATGCACGAACTGCTTTTGCTCGCGAACGAAGTCGCCTCGAACCCCGCCTCCATGAAGTTGTGGGCCTATGTCGGGTTCATCGGGCTGGTGATCCTGTTCCTGGCGCTGGACCTTGGGGTGTTCCACCGCGAGGCGCACGAGGTCTCGATGAAGGAGGCGGTGTCGTGGTCGGTGGTGTGGCTGACGTGCGGGATCGCGTTCTCGGCGTTCGTCTATCAGGCCTACGAGAAGCACTGGCTGGGGCTGGGGCTTGACACACCCAAGTACAACCCGGCGTACGACGCGGCCGACCCCACAAGCCAACTCATCATCAGCGGCGAGGTGCTGGGCGGCGAGGCGGCGAAGCAGTATCTCGTGGGTTACGTGGTCGAGAAGTCGCTGGCGATGGACAACATCTTTGTCATCGCGCTGATCTTCTCGTTCTTCGCCGTGCCGGCGAAGTACCAGCACCGGGTGCTGTTCTGGGGCATCATCGGGGCGCTGGTGATGCGGGGCGGGATGATCTTCCTCGGGGCCGAGCTGATCATGAAGTATCAGTGGATCCTGATCATCTTCGGCGGGTTCCTGATCCTGACGGCGCTGAAGATGGCCCTTATCAAGGGGAACGACGATCCGAGCCAGAACATCGCGGTGAAGCTGTGCCGGAAGTTCTTCCGGATCACGGACTTCTATGACGGGCAGAAGTTCTTCACGAAGCGGACGGTGAAGCCGACGTACTCGAAGGGCGCGGACGGCAAGGAAGTGATGGACCCGGCCCCGGCGGGGACGCTGAGCGTGAAGTGGGCGATGACGCCGCTGTTCCTGGCGCTGATCCTGGTGGAGATCACGGATCTGGTGTTCGCGGTGGACTCCATCCCGGCGATCTTCGCGATCACGCCGGACCCGTTCATTGTGTTCACGAGCAACATCTTCGCGATCCTGGGCTTGAGGGCGCTGTACTTCTGCCTGGCGGCGCTGATCGCCAAGTTCCGGTTCCTGAAGCCGGCTCTGATCCTGATCTTGGCGTTTGTGGGTGTGAAGCTGCTTCTGCTGAGCGTGCCGCCGTACTTGGATGTGATCGGGATGGAGGCGAAGGCGCCGATCAAGATCGATACGACGGTGTCGCTGATCGTGGTGCTGGCGACGCTGACGCTTGCGACGGTGCTGAGTGTGCTGATTCCCGGCAAGGGCGTCGGGCACGGGGCGAAGTCGGCATAGGCGGGCGTGTTCCTCTGACCCGAACGCGAGATCGCTCGGGTTTGGGGACTGAATGGTTCTCGAATTCGTGGCGCGGGAGGACTGAGGGAGGTTCGGCGAGGTCGGCACTGACCCGGGGACGGGTCAGTGGCACGTTGACCACGCTCGCGGCGGTGGGTCGTGTCCCTTGAGTGTTGCTTGGGTACCCGAACTGTGCTATAACATTGCCCGAGGAACAGCGGGCGGCTGTCCTCGACCGTCCATCCGCCCGGGGCCGGCCTCACCCTTTGCCCACTTTGAGGCCGGAAAGGATCGGAGACGTGGCCGTGGCGAGCGTTCTGGAATGGGTTCAATGTAAGTCGTGTGGTCGTCGGCACCGCTGGAAGGCGGACCTGGTCGGCACGGATTTGGCATGTTCCTGCGGCGGGAAGGTGCCGGTGCCTTCGGTGGAGCAGGCCGGGCATTCGACCGGTCACGGGACTTCGGCGGGGTCGGGTGCGTTTGACGCCGAGGACACCATTGTCGATCCGTCGCTGACCAACGAGGCGGCGGCGATGTCGGCAGGGCCGGTGAAGCACGGGGATGATCTGGAGATTGAGGAAGCGCCGGCGCGGAGCAAGTCCGGGACGGTCGCGGGGAAGAAGGCGGTCGCCGCAGCGGGTCCGGCGAAGGTTGCGATGTACGGCGATACCCCAATGGTCGTGAAGAGGGCCGGGCTGCTCGGGCTGAGCCGTCAGAACGAGATGATCGTCTTCTTCGGCCTGACGCTGCTGGCGTTCATCATGGTGGTGCACGCGCTGATCGTGCAGACGTGGTGGTACATCGGGTTGAGCGTGCTGCTGGTGCCGGTGGCGCTGTGGAAGTTCATCCCAGCGTACAGGCGGTGGCGCGGGAACCGGTCGTTCAAGCGGGCGTGGGCGGAGAGTTTCGGGGCGGGTGAAGAGGAGCCGGGCTCGGGCGGGTGAGGGGGGCGGGTGCCGGTGCAGGTGCGTGCCCGCGGTTTGTGATGTCAAGATCAGATGAGAGCTGCGGCGCGGATGCGCCCGGTTCTTGGTGATTGTTGAACATAGGGTTGGCTGAAACTTCGCGCCGGGTTCGGCTGCGGTGTCTCCTTGTTTGCGCACCTTTTCGAAAGCGGCTCAGGAGGAGCGATTTGGCGTTCGCGTGGGGTGTCATGCGCCGCCGAACGGTGTGTCAGGCGTGTGTGAACGGGGGGCCGTGCGAATTCGCGGCATTCTTGCCGGATCGACACGGTGTCGTAACCGGTGGTTCTTACTTTCCGGCCCACCTGTGCGGCGGGCCTCGTGCTCGTCCGCTTTCGACTCTGTCGCTCTGGCTGCCCGGCTTGTGTACGGCGGGCTTGCGGAGCGCACCCCGTTCGGAAAGGACGAACCATGGCTCGCATTCTCGTTTCCATCGCGGCGCTCGCCGCCGTGTCCGGCACCTCGTTCGGTGCTCTGGTGATCACCGAGGTCGCCCCGCAGACGACTTCCGGCACCGCCAGCACGATCAACGGCGACTGGTGGGAACTGACCAACACCGGCACC
>CAYZFW010000337.1:0-3961 GCA_964477615.1 uncultured Phycisphaeraceae bacterium
GGCAAGCATTGGTGGCCCGCTTTGCGGGCCGACTGCGCATCGCGCATGCGCGAGCAATCTCGCACGGCCGTGTTGACGCCGGTTTGCGTGCGTGTCGGTTCGGAGAAGGGTCTTCTGTTCGGCGGGAAGGGCGTCGCGTGTTTCGCGGCCAGGCGCTGTCAGTTGCGCGTCGCTGCGCGTGCCGCGAAGCGCGCGATGTAGTCTTCGGGGACTCCGATCGGGCCGACCTCGACCATGCCGGTATACGGCGTGGCGTGCGGCTGGACCAGCCCCGGCTTGAGGGCCGCGAGGGTGATCGTGAGATCAGCGCGGACGATGCCCGGCGCGGCGGTCGTGGCAGAGAGCGATGGAAAGTGCTGGAATCCCAGTGGAAAACCCGTGTCGGCGTCGAGACCGGTGGGGAGGTCCACGGCGAGGGTGCGCGTGTGCCCGTGTCGCGAGCGAAGATGGTTGATGCACTGCACGGCGAGCGACATCGCCGGGTCGAGTGGGCGCGATGCACCGGTGCCGAGGAGCGCATCGATCAGGATCACGCGTCGTGATGTTGCGAGGAGCGCTTCGAGTTCGCGGGCTGGTTCTGGTGCGGCGGTCATCGCGCGGATCGGGAGTCCCATGCGCTGCGCGATGTCTCGGTTGATCGCGGCGTCGGTGCCGGGCTTTGGCGGGGGGCCGACCGCGATGATCTCGACGCTGATGCCGCGGAGGTGGAGCCGGCGTGCGAGGGCGTACCCGTCGCCGCCGTTGTTGCCGGGGCCGCAGAAGATGAGGGCGAGGTCGGGAGTTGGTGGGGCAGTGGGGCTTGGGGCGTGGGCAGTGGGAGAGTGCCGATCGGGTGCGATCGAGTCGAGGAGTTGGACGGTGTGGTGTTCGAGGGACGCCGCGGCGTGTTCCATCAGGAGGATGGTGGGGATGCCCAGTTCGGAGGCGGCGGCGTGGTCGAGGGTGCGGGATTGGGAACGGGTGAGGGTGGTGAATTGGTGGGGCAGGCTGATGCTCCTCGGCACAGGAAAGGAAGAGACGTGAGCAAGGGCGAATTGGCGATTCCACGTAGTTTCGACCCAACACGAGACCAGACAACGACGAGCAAGACAAGAGAACCGAATAGGACGATGCGAATAGCGATCTGTGAGAGTGCTGCCAGCGGCAAAGGCAACAATAGAGTCCACGCAGCCAAAACAACAACAACAAGGACAATCTCAGGACGCAGCAACACGAACGGGCTTTTCTGTGACGGATGCCCAACAACTCTGCCTACAAACTGGTAGCGATCGATGGCGGTGACTACAAATGCAAGCCACAGGACAAGGCACATTGCCAGCCCTGTCGTAGTCACGAATGCGTAACGTCCTGCGACCGAAAGCAGCAATGCATAGGAGTGTGGGTTTGCGGCTGGGCCATAGGCCCGAAGCGCTTGCAGCGTTGCGAAGAGGCATAGGGGGCCTAATGCAGCAGCGCTCGCCCACACAATGATTAATGCGGATGGTTGAATGCAGGATCGACGCGTGACCGCACTCATACCCCGAATCAAGAGGCACGCGGTCGCAATCACCATCGCCCCAATCGCGAAGAGAAAGAGCGCCATGACAGCAACAGCGGCGCCACGTAGCATTGACCCGAGATCGAGCGCTACAGCCAAGAATGCGGCAAGGCCAAGCAGACTCGACCAGCCGAGACATAGCTGCATGGCGAGCGTCACCCGCGACAAGCCGGCGAGTACCGCCTGCCCGTCTGTGACGAGGAGTTGGCCGGGGCAAGGTTGCCCACATTCGGGGCACACAACTAGCCCACCCATCGGTTGACTACACACGACACAGTAAGCGGCAGGCATTGATGGCAGATGTGCGGACGATTGAACTGTGTGCAATTGGATCATGATTATGAGTGAGTTGTTCGTGGACAGATACTTCTTGAAGAGATCTGCGCGTAAAGCCCGAAGGTATTGCAGAATCGTAGCAGTCCCGCACACCGAACGGAGGCATTCGCAATGAACTGGAACCGCTGCTTCTGCGGCATCGTTGGCGTTCTTCTCTCCAGCGTGACCACGATGGGCCAACCGAGTGCCGCGCCTGCTTGCGCGACCAAGCCCGGTAGCGATGGGTCGATCATAGTGACGCGATACCGACCGGCGGATCAAGTCTTGGACATGATTCGCGTCGGTGCGGATGATTCCGTAACGCTGATCGGTCAAGTTGGCTGTCCAGCGGTATCGAGCATGTCGGTGGTCGACTCTGACGGGGATGGTGCGGAAGAGTTTGCCATCAGCATGCAGGACACTAGCGCAATCGTGCTCCTCACGGTTCTGCCTGGAGGGCTTGCTGGTGGACAGATCATTGAGACTGATGAACCGGTGGCGGCCTTGCTGTCCGTGGGAAGCGTTCTTGGCGGGTCCGGCACGCTTGTCGGAGTCGGCCTGAGCGGAACAGCCTTCGTCATCGAGACGGCTCAGAATGCGCCTCCTACCGGCGGGCCAGTCAATAGTGGCTCGGCGTGCGATACAAAGTACGAGCAGTGCGGGCCCGACTGCTCCTGCACGCCGATCGGTCCTGGGATTCAGGCGTGTATCGAGGCCACGCGATGCCGGACCTCGAACTGCCATTGGGCCGCGTGTATCAACTACGAATCGGGCGACTCGGGTGGGATCGCTACCGTCGGAGCCCACCTTGCGTGCGCCTCGGTCTATTGGGCGGAAGTCGTCGGCTGTCTTCCTTCAGAGTTGCTGCCTGATTAGGCTCTACAAAGCAGCGGGGTGCCGAACGAGACTCTCGGCCTTTTCAGGGTGGAAAGGCCGATTTTTCATTTTGACACTGTAGTACCGTTGCCAAGTGATGCTCGGTACCATTCACAGGGCTTGGCCGCTTCATCCGATAAAGTCCCGTACAGTTTGATCGCAGCGGCATCGGAGCGTCGGATTGCGCTTGGCGGTGGGGGGCGGGAGTGAACGGCGTGGTCGGGGTGCCGCTGTGTGGTGTTTGGATGGTTTGTGGAATGTCTGGAGTGCGCTTTGCTGCTTGATAGCCTTCTCAGTTGGTTCAGCGTGGACATGGGGATCGACCTCGGGACGTGCAACACACTTGTCGCGGTTCGCGGCGAGGGGATTGTGCTGAACGAGCCGTCGGTGGTCGCCGTGCGCAAGGGCACGAACATTGTGCTGAACAACGGGGAGGCGGTGGGGTGGAAGGCCAAGGAGATGCTGGGCAAGACGCCCGGTTCGATCACGGCGATCCGGCCGCTGAAGGAAGGCGTGATCTCGGATTTCGACATCACCGAGGCGATGCTGTCGTACTTCATCCGCAAGGTGAACGGGCGGCACCGGTTTGTTGGGCCGCGGGTGATCATCGCGGTGCCGTCGGGGATCACGGCGGTGGAGAAGAAGGCGGTGATGCAGTCGGCCGAGCGTGCGGGGGCGCGGCTGGTGTACCTGGTGGAGGAGCCGCTCGCGGCCGCGATCGGGGCGGGGCTGCCGTTTGCTGAGGCGACGGCGAGCATGATCGTGGACATCGGGGGCGGGACGACGGACGTGGCGATTCTGTCTTTGGCGGACATCGCGGCGTGCGAGAGCCTTCGTGTGGCGGGTGACGACATGGACGAGGCCGTCATCGGCCACATGAAGAAGGCGTACAACCTGGTGATCGGCGAGCAGACCGCCGAGCGGGTGAAGATCGAGATCGGCTCGGCGGCGCCGGTGGGCCCCGAGACGACGATGGAGGTGCGCGGCAGGGACATGGTGTCGGGGTTGCCCCGCAAGACGGTGGTGACGAGCGAGGAGATCCGCGAGGCGCTCTTGGAGCCGGTGGGGGCGATCACGGCGGCGGTGCTGCGGACGCTGGAGCGGGCCGAGCCGGAACTGGCGGCGGACCTTGTGGTGAACGGCGTGACCCTGGCGGGCGGCGGTGCGATGCTGCGGGGGATCGATGGGGCGGAAAGTAAGGGGAGACCGGGAGAACGGGGAACGGCTGTCATT
>CAYZFW010000338.1:0-3960 GCA_964477615.1 uncultured Phycisphaeraceae bacterium
TACGACTGGCTGCACGGGCGCGAGGCCGTCACGCGCTGGGGGGTGCTGTCGTTCGAGGTCGACCGGACGCGGGTGTGGTTCGAGCCGCTGACGGGCCGCACACACCAGCTCCGCGTCCACGCGGCCCTGCGCCGTCCCATCGGGATCGGGCACGCCATCCTGGGCGACCCTCTTTACGGATCGGCGGCGAGCGCGGAGCGGCTGATGCTGCACGCGGAATCGCTGAGTTTCTCGGACCCGGACACGGGGCGAGAGGCCTCGTTCCGTAGCACGCCCACATTTTGACTGGACATCTCCCCTATGCAGGCGGTCGGATTGTGCGGGGAGGGCGTGCGGGATTTCAGCCGAGGCATCGGGGAGAACCCTGATGTTGACCTGTCCTGATGACGATGCAGTGGCGTTGGCGTCGCCGCGTGGCGTTCGGCCGCACTCCGTCCGTGAAGATCAGGAGCCTGAGATGCTGAACTGGATGAAGAACCTGAGCCTGGCCACCAAGGTGATCGCGTCGTCGCTGACCTTGTTGATGGTCATCGTCGCCGTAAACTATGTCGTGTTCGTCAAGGGCTACCGCGAGAGCGCGATGGAGTCCATGATGGAGAAGGCCGCGGCTTTCACCGCCGTGGCCGACGAGGCAAAGAACCACTCCGCGAACATCGCCAAGACCGGCGCGTACGACATGGACGCCCTCATGGCCGATCTCAAGACCACCATGGAGAGCGGCAAGTCCTACAAGGACGCCAAAATCTTCGCGACCATCCCCGTCGTGGCCGGCTGGACGGCCGCCCAGGAGGCCGCCAAGCGCGAGAACATCGACTTCAAGATCACCTCGTTCGAGGCCCGCAACAAGGAGAACGAGCCCCAGGCCGGGACCTTCCGCGCCAATCTGCTCGCGAAACTCACCGAGCAGGTCAACAAGGGCGGCGCCGAGTCGCTGGGCGACGTCGATCCCGCCACCAACACCTACCACTACATGCGGGCCATCCGACTCACCGAAGGCTGCCTCATGTGCCACGGCGACAAGGGCAACCAGTGGGACACCGACAACAACGGCATCGACCCCGTCGGTTTCAAGATGGAAGGCTGGAAGGTCGGCTACATGCACGGCGCTTACGAGGTGCAGCTCCCCGTCTCGAAGGTGGATGACCAGGTCGCGTCGTTCATCACCGGTGGCCTGGGCTGGTCGACCCCGCTGGTCATCGGCGGCAGCCTGCTGTTCATCTTCCTGCTCCGCAACATGATGGTGAAGCCGCTCCAGAACCTCATCGGCGCCATCAACAACGTCGCCGACGGCGAGGGCGACCTCACCGCCCGCATCAACGTCGCCCGCTCCGACGAGGTCGGGCAGCTCGCCGGCGGGTTCAACAAGTTCGTCGCCTACCTGCACAACGTGATCAGCGACGTCCGCCGCAGCACCGAAGAGGTCGCCGCGGCGGCCACCGAGATCGCCGCCTCCGCCGAGGAGATGTCCTCGGGCATGAAGGAGCAGTCGGGCCAGGTGACGCAGATCAGCAGCGCCATCGAGGAGATGACCGCGAGCGTCGCCGAGGTCGCCAAGCGCTCCAACGACGCCAACGTCAGCGCCACCGAATCCGGCAACCTGGCCCAGCAGGGCGGCGGCGAGGTCAACAAGACCATCAGCGAGATGAAGTCGATCAACGAGGCCGTCACCGCCGGCGCCGCCAGCGTCTCGGAACTCGGCAAGCGGAGCGAGCAGATCGGGCAGATCATCGAGGTGATCAACGACATCGCGGATCAGACCAACCTCCTGGCCCTCAACGCCGCCATCGAAGCGGCGCGTGCGGGCGAGCACGGGCGCGGGTTCGCGGTGGTCGCCGACGAGGTCCGCAAGCTCGCCGACCGCACCACCAAGGCCACCAAGGAAATCGCCGAGAGCATCCAGACCATCCAGAACGAGACCGGCCAGGCCGTCGCCCGCATGAGCGAGGGCACCCAGCAGGTCCAGACCGGCGTCAAGATGGCCGGTCAGGCCGGCGAAAGCCTGCAGAAGATCGTCGCCAGCGCCCAGCAGGTCGCGGGCATGATCCAGTCCATCGCCTCGGCGGCCCAGCAGCAGACCACCGCCAGCGAGGAGATCAGCCGCAACGTCTCGAGCATCGACCAGCTCACCCGCCAGACCGCGCAGGGCGCCGACCAGGCGGCGAGCGCGGCGAGCCAGCTCAGCGCCAACGCCGAACGCCTCCGCGGCATCGTCTCGCGGTTCAAGCTCGAGTCCGACAGCAACCGCGGGAACAACTCCAACGCCGGCGGCTCGACCGCCACGATGGACGCGCCCGCAGGGGCGGCCACCGGCATGAAGGTGCCCAACGTCTCGTACCCCAAGAGCAAGTTCCGCAAGGCGGCGTAATCGGAGCTGACATCGCGTGATCATCCAAAGCCCAGCGGCCAAACCGCTGGGCTTTTCGTTGTTTCGACGGGGATTCCCCCCTACCGTTCGCCCCTCGCAGCAACCCATCCATTCGCACAACAATTGCGCCGATGAGATGGGCCTCATGACCACCATCACGCCCGCGTCCCCGGCGGTTCTCGGACGATCTCCGACACAAAGCCGCCCCACCACCCGCCCCATGACCACCCCGACCTCCTACCCCCTCCACAAAATCAAGGTGGTCCTCCTTGAAAGCGTCCACCCCCGCGCCGTCGAGTGCTTCGAGAGCGAGGGTTACACCGTCGAGACCCACAAGAAGGCCCTCTCGGGCAAGGACCTCATCGACGCCGCCGCCGATGCGCACCTCCTCGGCATCCGCTCCAAGACCACCCTCACGCCCGAGTTCTTCGAGGCCGCCAAGCGTCTCTGGGCCGTCGGCTGCTTCTGCATCGGCACCAACCAGGTCTCTCTCGCCGCCGCCGCCGACCGCGGCGTCAGCGTCTTCAACGCCCCCTTCTCCAACACCCGCTCCGTCGCCGAAGTCACCATCGCCGAGATCATCGCCCTGCACCGCGGCATCGTCGAGCGCTCGGCGCAGATGCACGCGGGCAAGTGGATCAAGTCCGCCGACGGCTTCCACGAAGTCCGCGGCCGAGTCCTCGGCCTCGTCGGCTACGGCCGCATCGGCTCACAGGTCAGCGTCCTCGCCGAGTCCCTCGGCCTCCGCGTCATCTACTTCGACATCGCCGACAAACTCCCCCTGGGCAACGCCCAGCCCGTCAAGACGCTCGGCGCCCTGCTCGAAGCCGCGGACATCGTCTCGCTCCACGTGCCCGAGACCCCCGCCACGATGAACCTCATCGGGCGCGAGCAGCTCGCCATGATGAAGCCGGGAAGCGTCCTCATCAACAACGCCCGCGGCACCGTCGTCGACGTCAACGCCCTCGCCGACGCGATCAAATCCAAGCACCTCAGCGGCGCCGCCGTCGACGTCTTCCCGGAAGAGCCCGAGAGCAACGACCAACCCTTCGAGTCCCCGCTCCGCGGCCTCCCCGGCGTCGTGCTCACCCCCCACATCGCCGGCAGCACGCTCGAAGCCCAGCGGAACATCGCAGAGGAAGTCTCGACAAAACTCGTGAAGTACATGAACAACGGCTCCACCGCCGGCAGCGTGAACTTCCCCGAGGTCGATCTGCCGGTCCTGCACGCCGGCCACCACCGCATCCTGCACCTGCACCGCAACGTCCCCGGCGTGCTGAGCAAACTGCACAAGGTCATGGCCGACCTGAACGTGAACATCGCCGCCGAGACGCTGCAGTCCAACCCGAAGCACGGCTACGTCATCCTCGACATCGACGGCAAGAACTCCGACGCTGTGCGCGAGGGGCTGAAGGGGATTCCCGAAACGATCCGGGTGCGGACGCTCTGGTAAGACCGGTGGGGCAGGCTTCCAGCCTGCCACTGCATCCGCACATCGGGTGGCATGCTTCCGTCCTCGGAAGCATGTCTTCTCCGACGGGCGGTCGCCTTTGCGACGTCCCGTGGGACAAACACTGTGTCGTTTGACGTGCCAC
>CAYZFW010000339.1:0-1847 GCA_964477615.1 uncultured Phycisphaeraceae bacterium
GTTCGGATCGCCCTCGAAGACCGCCTGGAGCGGGACGGCGAGGCCGACGCCGTTGGGGTTGGGGCCGTAGTACACCGCCTGGCCAACCTTGAGTTCGGGCGACGGCGGGGTCTTGAGCGTGATGTCGATGTGGTTGCCGGCCTGGTTCATGCCGCCGGTGTCAAGCCGGTGGGCCTCGACGCTGGCGATGCGCCCAACTGAGCGGTTATCGAATGCGGGGCGGCCCAGCATGTGGTTGCTCAGCAGGCCCAGCATGAAGAACCCCGACGCGACAACGATCGTCATCACCTGCCCCAGGCGTGTTGAACACGCCACCGCGATGGCCGTGAGCACCATCAAGGACAGCAGCACACCCCCGGAGGCGATCATGATCTGCGGCTTGAAGTCCGTGCCGATGGACTGCCACGCCCACTCTTTACTGACCAGAAGCGTGAGGGCATACGCGATGAGCGAAAGCGGGAGCAGGGTGCCGATGCAGGTGCTGCTGAACACCCAGCCGTAGAAGTAGTTCCCCCAGATCCCCAGCCCCAGCGCGATGAGCAGGGCGGTGGTGCCGAAAAGGACCACCGGCCCGTCGACGGTGTCCCGCGCCGTGGACATCACCGCGTGCCGGATGGCGAACTGGAAGAACACCAGCATGATGACACCGGCGACAAGGATCGACGCGGCGATGCCGAGGTACTTGCCCAGCACAAACAGCGGCCGCCCCACCGGCTTGGAGATCACGGTGAGGGCCGTCTTGTTCTCGAGTTCCCGTGATATGACGCTTGTGGCGACGAATGCCGCCAGAAGCGTGGCGCACACCATCACCGTGGCCAGCCCCATATCGAGCAGCATCTTGTTGTCGCCCGAGACCTCCATCTTCTCGGTGTAGCCCATCGAGTACGAGGAGAGCAGGGTGTTAAACACCTGCATGATCCCCGCGACCATCACCCGCACGAAAAAAATCGGCTGGCGCATGGACTCGACGAAGGTGTTGCGGGCGCTGGCGAGGAGTTGTCCGGGCATGGGGGGGAGGTTCGGCGGACGGGAGTGGGGGGGCAGAAAAGGGAAGGTGGGAGAGAGGGGCAGGAGTGACCGGGGGGGCAGCCTACAGGCGAAGAATCTTCGACGCAGGTCGAACCGTGTTCCATCCCGTTCGTAAAACGATGACCCGCCCGACCCGGTTCGGGCGCGGTCCCTGCGCTTGCCGGTCCCGTGCCCCGCTCGTCGGGACACAGTGGCGGGCGCTGGGCGCACAGGAAGAGAGACTGTTCCGCCGTGCGTTCCCCGGCGTGATCGATGTCCGAATGTCCTCGCGGTCCGCGCTGGGCCGTCGACCCGTCCGTGGTACCGGTACCCGTTGTTTCGACTACCATTCAGTCCCGCACGCAGAGTCCAAACAAGTTCCAAACGGGCCGGAACCCATCTTCCCGACGGCCCACTCCCGATCCCCGCTCTCCTATGACCGCAGACCATCTCTCTTACCAGCGGGCCACCAGCGTCAGCGTCCTCGGACTCATCATCCAGGGCGTTCTCGGTGCGATCATGCTGCTCTACGGCGTGTTCGGCACCGACCCCGGCGCGATGAATGCCGCGTACGCCATGCTGCTGGGCCTGCCCATCTGGTTCAGCCTCGCCCTGGTGTTCCATCAGCATAAGTTGGAGCGGCTGGAAGCGCTGGAGGCGGAGGCGTTCCGGGGGTCGCAGGCCGCCGAGGCGTCGGTGTTCGAAGGGATCGCGCAGGACCAGAGCGTGCAGGCCAACCGCCTGGCGTGGATGCACAAGTGGTTCCTGCCGCTGGTGAGTCTCGTCGTCGGCGGGGGCTACATCGGTCTCGCGGCGTGGCTTTGGAAGGGCAACCGCGA
>CAYZFW010000339.1:1857-3957 GCA_964477615.1 uncultured Phycisphaeraceae bacterium
ACTTCATGGTCAACGCCGATATCTCCGGCACGCCGCACAGCGGGTGGGCGATTTCGCTGGGCGTCGGTGTGGCGGTGATCGGCTTCATCTTCGCGCGGTTCGTTGCGGGCATGGCCAAGCAGAAAGTCTGGGCGCTGCTGCACGCCGGCTCGGCGTCCTCGGTGCTGTCGGCCCTGTGCGGCATCGGGCTCGCGGTGGCGCACTTCGCGCTCGCGGCTCTTGACGCCCAGTGGGGCCTCCGCTCCATGCCCGTCGTCGTCGGCGTGCTGATGATGGCCCTGGGCGCGGAGATGCTCCTGCATTTCCTGCTGAACTTCTACCGCCCCCGCAAGGCCGGCGAGTGGCTGCGCCCCGCGTTCGATTCGCGGGTGCTGGCGTTCGTCGCTGCACCGGACCGCCTCGCGGCTTCGATCTCCGACGCCGTCAATTACCAGTTCGGTTTCAACGTCTCTTCGACTTGGTTCTACCGGCTCGCGGCGCGCTCGATCATCCCGCTTGTCGCGCTGGTGGCCCTCACCATCTGGCTGCTGACGTGCTTCGTGGTGGTCCGCCCCGACGAGCGCGGCCTCGTGCTGCGCGGCGGGGCGCTGATGTCGGAGGTTGGCCCGGGCCTCGTCTTCAAGCGGCCATGGCCCTTCGATGAAGTCGTGCTCTACCCGGCGTCGTCAACGAAGGAACTGCTCGTCGGCACCGCGAAGCCCGACAAGGACGGCCCGATCCTCTGGACCAACCAGCACTCCGGCGAAGAGACGCTGATGCTCGTGCAGCCGTGGGGGGCCGATACCGCGGGCAGCTCGAGCGATCTCGCCCTGCTCGCCGTCGAGGTGCCCGTGCACTATGTCGTGACCGATCTCTCGAAGTACCGCCTGCTGGCCCAGGACGGGCGCGGCGAGGACGCGGAGAAGACGCGGCGCGACCTGCTGACCGCCGTGGCCTCGGGCGTGGTGATCAAGCACCTCGCGACGTTCACGGTGGACGGGCTGCTGGGGGACCGCCGAGCTGCTGTCGCCGAGGACTTGCGTCAGGGCGTTCAGAAGGCGTTCGATGCGATCGACGCGGGCGTGAACATCAAGTTCGTTGGCGTGGCGGGCGTTCACCCCAAGCAGGACGTGGCCCCGAGTTTCGAGCGCGTGGTCGCCGCCGATGCCAACCGCGAGACCATGCTGCAGCGGGCCAAGAAGCACGAGATCGATGCGCTGGCCAAGGTGGCCGGCGACGTGGCCAAGGCCCGCGAGATTACCGCCGCACTCGATGAACTCCAGCGCCTCAACAACGCCCAGCCAGTGGACACCCAGGCGACCGCGGCCCAGGAGGCGAAGGTGATGGACCTGATCGAGGGCGCCGGCGGTCAGGCGGCGTCGATCCTTGCCAAGGCGAGGATGCAGCGCTGGCAGCGGGCGATGGGGGCGCGGGCGGCCGCCGTCCGAAGCGAGGGTCAGGCGGCGAGTTTCCGCGCCGCGCCCGGCGCGTACAAGGCGCACCAGTTCATCGCGGCGCTGAAGTCCGCGGCGGAGGGCGCAAAGGTGTACGTCACGCCGTTCCGCGGGCTGGAAGTGCAGAGCAACTTCGAGGACATCCAGCCCGATTTGTCGGGCTTCAAGCCCACCGAGAGCAAGAACGAAGAGAACAATTGACCGGTTCGATTTCAGTTCCGATCCGACTGCCCACTCCCCATTCCCCACTCCCCGTCTTCAACAACCATGCGCAAGACCTTCCTCTTCCTCATCGCCGCCGTGATCGCGCTGGGGTTCCTCGTGTACATGATGTCCTATACGGTGAGGTTCACCGAGTCGGCGGTGGTGACGACGCTGGGGCGCGTCACCGACGCCAGCGTCGTGCGCGAGCCGGGGATGCGCTTCAAGTGGCCCGCGCCCATCCAGAGCGTCACGCTCTACGACACCCGCGCGCGGTTCCTCAGCAGCAAGAGCGAGACTCAGCAGACCGCCGACGACCGCCAGATCATCGTTGAGACGTTCGTCACCTGGAAGGTGTCCGATCCGCTGGTCTTCAACCGCCGGTTCAACCGCTCCGGCTCGGGCGCGGCGGACCACTTCAAGTCCGCTGAGAAAGTCCTGTCCGACATGCTCCGCTCGGCCATGA
>CAYZFW010000340.1:0-3955 GCA_964477615.1 uncultured Phycisphaeraceae bacterium
TCATCCTGCGTGTGCCGCCGGATGCGTTCGTCGTGCGGGGCCTTGTGGAGCGCTACGCCGAGGCGTACGGGGCGTACCCGCGGGTGATCGCCACGGGCGGCGACGCGAAGTTCCTGTTTGAGGGGGATGATCTGATCGAGGTGATCGATCTGGATCTGACGCTGAAGGGGATTGCGGCGGCGACGAGGGAGATTCTGGAGGATGACGAGGGTTGATCTGTCGTGCCACGGGTTGGCTTCTGAGACAACCCGTGTGAATGCCCATGCCGCCTTCGTATGGATTGGCGCTCGCACGGCTTGTCGAAGACGCCAAGCCGTGGCACGTTTGCCATGTTCGTTTTATCCAAATCGGTAGCGCGGCTCGACCTGGCTCAGAGTTTCTTCAGCAGTTCCGCGAGCAGTTCCGGCTTGCGCTGCGTCATGACTTTCGCCGTGTCGGCTTTGCTGGCGCCGGCTTTGGGGAGCGCGGCCTCGGCTTGTTTCCAGAGTTTCTCGGCCTTGGCGGGGGACTCGCAGAGGTACAACTCGGAGACGAGTTCGCCGAGGCGCTGCACAGCGATGGTGTCGCGGTTTTCGTAGTACCGCTTGACGATGTTCTGCTGGTAGGAGGTCAGGTGCTGGCCTTTGGCCATGGGATGATCCGGGTTCGGGTGTCGGGGTACGGGTTCGGGAGTCCGGCAGCTTGGGGAGCACTGACCCGCCCGTGGCGGGTCAGTGGCACGTTCATCGGTTCAGTTCGCGGCCGAACTCTTCGCGGAGTGAGCCGGGCTGCTCGCTGGTGCCGGTGTCCTGGCCCGGGGTCATTGTGATGAGGATGCGGCGTGAGCCGCCGGGGAGTTTGTAGAAGCCCTCGGCGGGTTCGTAGCCCTTTTTGCGGGCGAAGACGCCGACGTCGTAGTCGAGGACGCCGGCGCCGAACTCATCGACGGGGAGGCTGAACTCGCCGCCGCGGGCTGAAACGGCTCGGCCGAGGGTCTTGCGGTTGATCTTGTTGGGGTCAGCCTGCACGCTGACCGCGACGCCCGAGAGGGCGGTCTTGGGGTCGCTGAGGCGCGGGTCGCTGGAATCGACGACTTCGACGGCGGAGTAGTCGCCGCGGACGACGCGGCCCTGGAGGGAGTAGGAGCAGGCGGTGAGGAGCGTGAGCGAGGCGAGGACTGTGAAACCGAGAAGCCGACGGGCCGCGTTTGTGGTTCGCATCACGCTGGCTCCTCGGCTGCGGTGTTCTGCGACTCTGCCGCGATGGTCTCGGCGGAATCGTCGATTTCGACCAGACCCGGCTTCGCCTCGGCGATGGCTTCAAGTTTCCGGCTTGATTCGCGCGTGCCGTTCAGGCCTTCAGCGGCGGGCGGCAGGTCGCGGATGGACGAGAGGCCGAAGACTTCGAGGAAGCGCTTCGTTGTGCCGTAGAGCATGGGGCGGCCGAGTTCCTCGGCGCGTCCGACGATGGTCACGAGACGCTTCTCCATGAGCGTGCGGAGGACCTCGCCGGTGGCGGAGCCTCGGATGGACTCGATATCGACGCGCGTCACGGGCTGGCGGTAGGCGACGATGGCGAGGGTCTCGATGGCGGCGCGGCTGAGACGGGTGCTCTCGGCGAGGCCGCGGACGGCGGCGGCGACGGGGGCAAAGTCGCCGAGCGTCATCACGCGGAAGCCGCCGGCGACGGACTCGATGCGGAAGGCGCGGCCCGTGGACTGGTACTCGGTGTTGAGTTGCTCGATTGCGGCCTTGACCGCGTTCGGAGCCGCGGCGGCTTCGGGCATGCCGGCTTCGATGATGATCTGGGAGATTCGGCCCAGGCCGAGCGGACGCTGCGTGGTGATGAGGGCGGTTTCGACGCAGGCGGCGAGGGTGGCGGGGTCGAGTGTTGTTGTGCGAGGAGAGGGCGTGTCGAGTTGTTCGAGGTCCGTCTCGGGGTTGGTTTCGGTGGGCATTTGGCGTCCTTGCTGGTGGTTGGGGATTGTAGGGGGTTTTGGGGTTGAATTCGTTCGCCCATTTCATGGGCGAGTTGGTCAATTGGGGCGTGAACCAGACGCTTGCTCGCTATGCTCGCCGCGCGTCAGGCAACCATCGTTGGCCCGCGTGGCGGGCCTTGGATGGAGCCTCCGAGCATGACGCCACAAAGCCAGACAAAAACACACACGGGACCCGAAGGTCCCGTGTAGTTGGAGGTCTTTCAATCACTCAATTCAAGCCGTTTATGCTTCTCAATCGCTTCAGTAACTGGATCATTTCCATCGGAGCGGCACTTCGTCGTATTGAAGCCTTGATTGTCTTGCATTCGCGAGGGTGGCTTACACGTACTTCGCCAGTCCTTCTGATGGATTCAATTCTGCAGCCGTATTCATTCAGTTTTCTCAGTATGTGTCTAAAATCGCGACTATCCCTCATGGGGGGTCCTTTCGGGTAAATGGACAAACATCCGGGCATTGGAAAGACCTCCAAATGCGACTACAGGTCGCTAGCCAAAATCGTAGCGCAAAACCCCTCAATGTCAAGCGTCACTCCATCACGTTGGCCGGCTTGGGCGTCGAGTCGTTGATCTTTTCTTTCTTGATCGGCGTCGAGGGGTCGGGGTCCGAGCAGGAGAGAAGGAACTGCTGGTCTTCGATGCGGACCTGGGCGTGGGCGGGGCGGCCCCAGATGAGGCGGAGGTTGCGGAGGACTTCGCCGGCTTTGGCGAGGTCGATGTCGAGGCCGTTCCACTGGTGGGCGAGGTAGAACTCGCCGCGGTTGAGGTAGTTCGCATCCACCACGTAGATGAAGGGCTGGCCCATGTTGGTGATGCGGTAGAGCAGGGCCTGCTTGACCTGCTTGAAGTCGCGCGAGACGGGCCGCACCTGCCCGGTCTGAGGGTCGCGGCGGTAGCGGTACATCTTGTGGCGCTCGACGAACTCCTCGGTGAGGAACTCGTCGATGAAGTTCACGTCGTTGTAGATGCGGTGGACCTCGAAGATCTTGTCGCGCCCGGCGTTGGACTTGTCGTCGTGGGCCTCGCGCTCGCCGAGGTTGGAGAGGCGGTCCCACTTCGGGCCGTGCTGGCCCTTGTTCCAGCGGCGCTCGATGTCCTTGAACATCTCGACGCCGATCTTGTAGGGGTTGAACCCGCCGGGGGGCATGTGGACAACGCCCGAGTGCTGCTCGGCGTAATCAACGATCTCGCTGGCCTCGAGGAAGTGCTCGGTCATGAGCTTCGAGTGCCAGTAGGTGGCCCAGCCCTCGTTCATCACCTTGGTCATCGCCTGGGGGGCGAAGTAGTACGACTCGTCGCGGATGATCGAGAGGATGTCCTGCTGCCAGTCGTCCAGCGGGGCGTGGTGCATGAGGAACCACAGCACGTCGCGCATCGGGCGGCTGGGCAGGCGGCCCTTGGCGGCGCGGCGGTCCTCATCGAACTTCCGCTTCTCCTCCTCCATCACCTTCCGCGGGTTGACGAAGGGGTCCATGTACTGCTTGGCGGGCAGTTTCGAGGGCACGAACGCCTCGGCCCTGCCGCGCGAGAGTTCCTCCTGGTCCGACTCGGCCCCGTGCGGCGTGAACACCGAGTACGGATCAATCAGATGTTCGAGGCTGAGGCACGCGTCGAGGAACTGCTCCACGGCGTCCTGGCCCTGGCGCTCGACGTGGCGCTGCACGCGGGTGGCGTGGTTGGCCATCGTGTTCATCATCTTGCGGTCGGTCTTGGCGAACCACGCGTTGTGCTTGAAGAAATCGGCGTGGCCGTAGACGTGGGCCATGACGAGTTTCTGATCGGTGACGCTGTTGGACTCCTGGAGGTAGGCGTAGCAGGGGTCGTTATTGATGACCATCTCGTAGATGCGGCCCATGCCGTAGGCGTCGCGTTTGGAGAGGGACTCGTACTCCATGCCCCACTTCCAGTGCGGGTATCGGGTGGGGAACCCGCCGTAGGCGGCGATGCGGTTCATGGTCTGGAAGTCGAGGACCTCGAAGAC
>CAYZFW010000341.1:0-3954 GCA_964477615.1 uncultured Phycisphaeraceae bacterium
GCAGAAGACGAACCCGTGGCAGGGGAGCTTGGGCTCGGGACAATCTTCGTAGGCGGGGGGACGCCGAGTTTGCTCCGGGTGGACCTGTGGAAGCGGCTGCTGGAGGAGATGGACGGCCTGCTGGGCGTGCGGTCGCTCGCTCGCGCGGGGGATCTGGAGTTCACCGTTGAGTGCAACCCCGAGACGGTGAGCACGGCGTTGATGGGTGTGCTCGCCGAGGGGGGCGTGAACCGCGTGAGCATCGGGGCGCAGTCCTTCGATACCGCTCACCTCAAGACGCTCGAGCGGTGGCACGACCCGGCAAACGTGGATCGGGCCGTGCGGTTGGCGCGGGACGCGGGGATTGCGCGGCGCTCGATCGATCTGATCTTCGGCGTGCCGCGGCAGACCGTCGCGGAGTGGCGTGAAGACCTCGGGCGAGCGCTCGCCATCGCCGACGATCCCGGCGCTGGGCTCGAGCATCTCTCGTGCTACAACCTGACGTACGAGCCGAACACCGCCATGACGCAGCGGCTGAAGCGCGGCGAGTTCGTTCCGGCACCGGAGGACCTCGAGATCGAGATGTTCCGCCTCACCCGGTCGATGCTGCAGGGCCACGGCTTCGAGGCGTACGAGGTCTCGAACTTTGCGCGTGGCGAGCACGCCCGATGCCAGCACAACCTCGCGTACTGGCGGCAGCAAACGTGGCTTGCGGCGGGCCCAAGTGCCTCGGGGCATGTGCGGGGTTGGCGCTGGAAGAACACGCCGAACATCGGCGTGTGGATGCGCAGCGTGAACGAGAACCAGGGCGTGTCGGCGGCGGTGGACATCGAGCCGCCGGACGAGCGCAGAGCGTTGTCGGAACGACTCATGACCGGCTTGCGCCTGAGCGAAGGTGTTTCGAGCGCGGAAATGCTGAAGAGGGCCGCGGGGCTGGGCGAGCGCCTCGAACGCGGCCTCAGGGCGGCGGCGGCTCGGGTGCAATCCAAGGGCCTTTTGCGCGAAGACTCTGGCGTCTGGACCCTCACAGAATCGGGCGTCCTCGTCGGCGACTCCGTCGCGGCGGAGATGATGAGCGGGCTTCGGTCAAACTGAAACGCTCGTCAACGCCGTGCTCACGGATATTCCTGTCGCGTCGGGCGGATGACCACGTCGTTGATGCACACCCATGCCGGCTGGGACGCCATGAAGACCACGAGGCGGGCGATGTCGATGGGTTCGAGCACGGGGCCGATGGAGTCCATGAACGCGCCGAACTTCTCGGGGTCGTAGCCCGCGACCCCCTGGAACTCGCTGCGGACCACCGCGGGCGAGATGCTCGAGACACGGATGCCTTTGGTGGAAAGTTCCCGCCGCACCGCCTCGGCGATCGAGTTCACGGCGAACTTGGTCGAGCCGTACATCGAGGAGAAAGGCGAGATGTGCTTGCCCACCGTCGAGCCGAGGATGACGATGTCGCGCGGAGCATCCAGCCACGCGTGCGTGCCGGGGACGCTCGCGCCGGTGGGCGGAACGGGGACGAGGGCGGTCATGCGGGCCGCAGCGGCGCGGACGAGCCTCGCCGCGCCGATGAGGTTCAGTCGAACCATCTCCTCCCACTGCGATTCGTCTGAGGTCGTCGGGCTGCCGGAGAGGCCGCGGCCGGCGTTGACGAGCACGAGGTCGGCGTCGCGCCCGAAGTTGGATTTGGCGGCATCGAGCATCGCCGCGATGACCCCGGTGTCCGCGGCGTCGCCAGGGGCTGCGACGGCGGTGCCTTTGCCGTTGGCCGCTTCGATCTCACGGACCAGTTCGCGCAGGCGCTCGGCCCGGCGCGCGTTGACGACAACCTTCGCGCCCCCCGCCGCGAGGGAGAGGGCACACGCTCGCCCGATGCCCGCGCTGGCCCCGGTGACGACGGCGATTCGGCTTGAGAGTGGGTGCTGCTGGGTCATAGGGGGAAGATAGGGAGGGGAAGGGACTGGGCATCGGGTTGTGCCACGGCTTGGCTTCCGAGACAACCCGTGCGCGGCCCGAAGTCGAAGGAAGCAAAGGGGACCCGGCATTTCTCAGAATCCAAGCCGTGGCCCATCGCACGGTTCACGCCAAATCGTTCGTCGGTCGCTCCAAACCCGATGGCTCATCCCCGGTCCCCGGTGCCTCCTTTGCGGCCCGATACACCGCCCGCTTCCCGGCGTACTCCTCCACGGAAACCTCCAGCGTCACCGGCTGGCCGGCTTTGTGCCGCTCGTGGAGTTTCTTCAGGAAAGGCACACACCAGCGGCAGCCCGTCCCCGCACCCAGGCACTCGGAGACGAGCGACGCCACCGGGGGGTCCTCACGCTCCAGAAACGACGCGACCTTCCGCAGCGGCACGTGGAAGCACAGGCACACGTCGTCATCGGGGTGCATGGACAGATTTTACGCGTCCATGAACGATGCGCTGCATTCCCATACAATCTCTGGCGGCGGTCCGGATTTGAGCTTTGCCATTTGAGCTTTGCGATTTCACTCCCCCATGCCCCCACTCACCAACACCTATACCCCCGGCACCAAGGTCCGCGTCACCCAGCAGGTGCCCTTTGGCAAGGGCATCAACACCATCTCCGTTGAGGGCGTCGTCCTGCGCTACGGCCAGCAGAAGACCGGCTCGTGGTTCGCCCACAGCAAGGACGACAAACTCTGGCTCGACCGCCTTGAGATCAAGCGCCCCGACGGCGAGATCGTCGTGTGCAATCTCGATCAGTACAGCGTGGTCGAGACGGTGTGACGGTTTGCGACCCGCTACACCGGCCGCACCATCGCGACGCGACGGCTGAACTCCGTGAATCCCGCTCGTTCGTAGAGTTTTCGCGCAGGACTGTTCCGGGCGTCGACCGCGCACGCCACGGTGATCTCCTTGCGTGGCGCGAGCGCCGCGAGGCCGATGCGCAGCAACGTCCCCGCGACGCCCTTGCCGCGGTACCCGGGGTCCAGGCCGAAGTAGACGAGTTCAATGCTGTCCTGCTCGGGGCAGGGGTTGAAGAGCATCGCGCCCACCGGCGTTGGCCCGTCGCGGATCACCCACCAGCACGAGGGGTCCCACTTGCCGGTGGAGCGGTGGCTGTGGAGAACGTCTTGCGTGGGGCGAAGGCCGCAGAGTTCCGGGCAGTCGAGGGTTCCGACGTAGGTGCGGTCGAGCGCGGCGCGGAGGTCGTCGTCGTCGCCCTGTTCCCAGGTGGTCACGGTCAAGGTCGGCGGGAGCGAGCCGAGGTTGGGGACAAACTCACCGGGCGCGGGGCGCGGGCGGCGGAGATAGATGAGTTCATCCAGACGGCGGAAACCCGCGAGGGCGAGCGCCGCCGCGGAGCCGTGCTCGTCGGTGTCCAGGAGGGCTTGGGCCAGGCGGATGCCGCGGAGTGACGCGCACGCGGCCCGGACCACCTCAGACAGTTCGACGCGGGCGGATTCGGTGCCGGGGTTGGAGGCGAAGAACATCGCGGTGCCGCCGTTGCCGGGCACGGCGAGGCACACCTCGCGCACGTTCCCTTTGACGCGGTTCACCGACGCAAAGAAGTGAGATAGGTCAATTGAATGCTGCTTGGCGGAGTCGAGGAACCGCTTGCCGGCACCCTTCTCGGTGCTGCTGGCAGCAACAAGCCTCGCCGCGGCGGCCTCGAGCAGTTTCACTCCGGCCCCAAACGGATTCCGTCCTGCGAGACCGGAGGGTGGACCACCCCCGACGCGCACGATCTCGTACGACGACGGTTCCCCCACCATGCTCGGGCCGACGGTCTGGGTCAACGCCACAGGCTCCACACAGGGTCAAGCGAAACGGGGCGAAACGAATCATCCGCCGCCCCTCCCATCGGCGGACCCAAACCCCCGACATGACCGTACACTATCAGCCCCCCGGATTCATCCGAGTATCGCGCTGGGGGCTCACAATCTCGCGTTCCGAATTTGAGCTTTGCCATTTGAGGTTTTGCCATTTGGTACCCCCCATGCCCACACGCC
>CAYZFW010000342.1:0-3936 GCA_964477615.1 uncultured Phycisphaeraceae bacterium
ATCTCCTTCAGCCTGCTCGACACCCTCAGCACCGCCATGCGCGAGCGCCCCGAGGTGCAGCAGGCCGTGCTCGCCATTGACGACGCGGCCATCCGGCAGCGCGTCGCCGACAACGCCCGCCTGCCCGCGCTCGACCTCGCGCTGCAGGCCCAGTGGAACGGCCTGGACGAATCCACCCGCGAGGCGTACGACCAGGTGAACGAGTCCAAGTTCGTCGATTACCTCGTCGGCCTTTCCTTCGAGCAGCCCCTGGGCAACCGCGGCGCCGAAGCGAACTACCGCGCCCGCCAGCTCGAGCGTGTCCGATCCGCGACGTCGTACCGCCGCGCCGTGCAGCAGGTCGTCGTCGACGTCAAGGCCGCCCTCCGCAACGTGACGACCAACTACCAACTCATCGAACAGACCCGCGCCTCCCGCCTCGCGGCCACCGAGAACCTCCGCACCCTTGAGGTGCAGGAGAAAACGGTGCAGTCGCTCACCCCGGACTTCCTCGACCTCAAATTCCGCCGCCAGGAGAGCCTCGCGAACGCCGAGCTTGACGAGGTCGCGGCCCTCACGGACTACAGCATCGCCGTCGCCGACCTCGCCGCGGCGCAAGGGGTTGCGCTGGAACGCAACCGCGTGTCGTTCGTCGTGCCGGATTCGTCGCAGGAGTGACGCCGCGCGCCGCTGTTTCAGGGAGCCTTGTTCTCTTCCCGCTTGAACTCGAACTTTCGCGGTGTGCCGCCCTTAAGGAGCCCGATCGTGGCGGTCAGACCGCCCTCGGGCGAGAGTTCGTACACGATCCGCTTCGGATAGTCGTGGCGTGGATTCTCAAAGACGGCGCGGTTGCCGGTGACTTCAGTGAGCACAAACTCCGTGGGCTTCGCACCGCCGGGCTGCGCGATGTACACCAGCCCGCCGTCGCGCTCGACGACGCGCAGGTATTCGAACGCGACCATCTTGCCGCCGGCGTTGACGGTGCGGGACACCGCGAGCATCGCGCCGCCGCGTGCCGGGCTCCACCGCTCCTCGAATGTCGATCCTGAACTCCTGGTTCCAACCCACGCGCCCGACAGCCAAGACAACTCACCGATCCCGCCGGCGACTTTGGCCGGCGTGGGCATCGGGATGTCCTCGGCGTGCCTGTAAAGCCCGACCCACTTCAGGTCGTCGTCCCGATCAGGGGCCACGCGCACGCGCAGCCCTTCGGGTGTCATGCGAAACTCCCGGCGGATCAACCGGCCGGGCACCTTGTCAGCCCCGCTCAGAAACTCCACCCGGTACTCGAACGCGCCGTCTTTCCAGCCGCCGCTGTAGCGTGCAATCTTGTCGCTCTCGGCAACCTCGGTGACCGATCCGTCGAGCGCAATCCGCACGTCGCGGTGCCCCGACCCGTGACCGTTCAGCACCACCGCGCCCGCCTCGACACGCAGCGAGAACTTCGACGCCATCGGCGGGCCCATCTCTTCCAGCGCGCGGCCCTCGGTCTTGTCCTCGACGTACACCCACTCGCCATCCAATGCACGAATGTCGTCCGCAGCGGCCGCGCTGGGTTCCGACGCGAGCGCCGCCGTGAAGGCCCCAACCACGAGAGCGAGCGCAAGCGTCACGAGCGACCAGACGTGCAAACGCATGGGGAGTCCTCCGAGTGGGCCGCGCGGTCGGCACAGCGGGCTCGGACCAACCGATCCCACCCGCCGCCGGCCGTCACACCATACCCCACGAGCGCGCCACACGGAAGCGCACTCATCGCTTCCCCCTCATCAGGTAGGGAATACGCCGGCCCGAGCGCCCACACGCCGCTCCCCTCGCTCACCGCCCGAACACAAACTTCAGCGCTGCCGGAAAGCGCTTCGCCCACGCGCTCTCGAAGTGCTTCGCGCCCTCTTCCACCTGCGTCAGCAGACGGTCGTCACCCAGACCCTTCTTCCGCAGCACGTCCATCATCTCGCGGTTCAGGTCGGCGAAGGCCTTCGCGTCCCCGCTCCGCGCCGTCTCCGCCGTGCCCACCGCAACAAACATCCGCAGCGGCCACTTGTCGTGCTCGCGCATCTTGTTCACGATCGCGCTCTTGTCCAGGAACACCGCCGCCGATTCCACGATTGCACGCCCGAACAGGTCCGGCCGCTCCATCACGGCGTACAGCGTCGCGTTGCCGCCGAAGCTCGACCCCCCCATCCCCGTGTGCTCCGGCCCCGTCAATGTCCGGTACTTCGCGTTGATCATCGGCATCAGCTCATCGCTGATAAACCGCAGGAACTCGTCGCCCCGGTTCTGCTTGTCCAGATACCGCGTGTACGGCGGGTTGTACTCCTCCGCCCGCGTCATCCCGGTGTTGTCGATGCCCACGATGATCAGCGGCTCAATCTCGCCAGACGAGATCAGCGCCGTCGCCGCCTCGTCGCATCCCCACTCCACCCCCGCCGCACTCCCCACCACATCGAAGCAGTTCTGCCCGTCGTGCATGTACAGCACCGCGTAGCGGCGGTCCTTGTTGGCGTCATCGCCATACCCCGGCGGCGTCCACACCCGCACCTTCCGCGTGTTGTTCAGCGTGCTCGAACGAACGTCCATCACATCCAGAGTGCCCGTCACCGTCGACTTCTGAGCCGCTCCCGGCGCTGCCAAACCAGTCCACCGCGTCCCCCGCTGGTCCGCAAAGCCCAGGATCGGCTCCAGCGTCATCACCGTCCCCGACCGCGCCTTGAGCTTCTCCACCGTGATCGAACGGTTCGACACGTCCCCGCCGTCGCCGTTCACCTCGACACCATTCCAACTCCCCTTGGCAAACTTGAACTCCACGACCTCCTCGCCATCGGGGATCTTTGCCAGTTCAATCCGGCACTCCCACGTGTTCGCCACCTTCGCCCCGTCGGTGTTCACGGCGGGGATGAGTTGCCACGCCGTGTCGCCGGGGTTCCACCGGTTCAGCGACGACGCGCAGTGAATCGCCGCCGTGTCGGTGCGCTGGCTCTTGTCCTCCACCCGGAGCCGCACAAACCCCGGCTCATCGGGGTACCCGCCCAGGGCGGTCCCGGAAATGGCAGCGGCACAGCAAACACCGGCGATGAGCGTCGTGGGGTTCATGCCCCCAGCGTACGCGCGCGGCTCCGCATCAGCCGCCACACCAAATCCTCCCCCACCGCCTGCTCCGGCGCCACGCTCACGCCCCCCGCCACCCGTGCCCGCAGCGTCGCCGCCGTCACGTTGTCCATGGGCGAAGGCGGCACCACCGGCGCATCGCTCCCCAGCCACACCCAATCCTCCGCGCTCATCCCCGCCCGCTCGTACGCCGCCACAAGGTCCCGCAGCGCAAACGCCCGTGCGGCCCTGTGCGGCATCACCCGATGCACCGCCTCGATGTCCGTCAGCAGGTGGCACGGCTGCGGGCTGCACACCACACCGAGGGCCGCGAACCGCGCTACGTCCGCCTCGTCCACAAACTGCGCGTGCTCCACCCGCGCCGCGCCGAGTCCCGGTGCCCGATCCCGCGCCGTCCCGCCGCCACAAGCCTCCACCGCGTCCAGCACCGTCCGCACCGCCGCGTCACCGATCGCGTGCACCGCCAGCCCCGCCCCCACGGCCCGCGCCCGCGCCAGCCCCGCCGCGATCTCCTCCCGCGACAGCAGCGCCTTGCCCCGCTCCGCACCGGGGATCGGGTCGCGGAACGGCGTGAGCATCGACGCCGTCCGGCTGTTGAGCGTCCCATCGGCGAACAGTTTCAACCCGGCAAACCGCACCTTGCTGCCCTGCGCCGCTCCGTCCCCCGCCGCAGCCCGAACGCCGTCAAAGCACCCCGGCGTCGCATACATCCACACCTCGATGCCGAGTTTCCCCTCGCGCTCGATCTGCCGCAGCGTCCGCACCAGTCGCTCGCGCGACATCATGTCGTGTACCTCAACAAATCCGCGCCGCGACAGATCCTCCAGCGCCGCCACCACCCACCCGCGGTAC
>CAYZFW010000343.1:0-3932 GCA_964477615.1 uncultured Phycisphaeraceae bacterium
GGCGGGTGTTGCCTGTCCGGGGGTTGCGCTCGAAGACTCGCTCCACCCCCGGCAACGAACTTCCGCCCCGCAGGGGCGAAGGTGGGGATCGCGGCTGCACAGCGGGATGGCTGTGCAACGGAAAACGGGCTGTCAAGATGAGTGAGCGAGAGTCGTGCGCGGCGCGTCGTGAAATCACCCGCGTCCCATGACCATCATCGACACGGCGATGAGCGTCATGACGACGGCGACGATGGAGACCGCGACCGAGTACCACACGAGTTTCTGCACGCCGGGGTCGCGGAAGGGTGAGGGCTGGCGGCTGCGGTCTTCGACAATGGTCGTCGGGGTGGACTTCTCCGACTGCGCGACCTCGCTGAGGGCGGCGACGGAGGCTTCCTTGTGGGCGATGGGTGGCAGCTCGCCGCGGCGAACGGCACGGAGATCGACCAGGAGGTCAGCGCAGTTCTTGTATCGCTGGCGGCGGCTCTTGGCCATCATCATCTCGATGACCTCGCTGATGCCGGCGCTGAGTTTGGGGTTGACGTGGTCGGGAGGGACGAGCGGGGTCTTGAGGTGCTTCTGCATCACCTCGGTGGGGTTCTTGCCGTTGAAGGGCACGTTGCCCGTGACCATGTGGTAGAGGGTGGCACCGAGCGAGTAGATGTCGGCCTGAGGGCCGATGTTGAGTTCGCCGCGGATTTGTTCGGGCGAGATGTAGTAGGGCGTGCCGTAGGCCTTGCCCTTCTCGGCGAGGGCTGCCTCTTTGTCGTCGATGGCGCGGGCGAGGCCCAGGTCGGCGAGCTTGGCCACGCCCTGGGGCGTGAACATGACGTTCTTGGGCTTGACGTCGCGGTGGATGAGGCCTTTGTCGTGCGCATGACGCAGGGCGTCGGCGACGTTGATGATGATGTCGAGGGCCTCGGCCTCCTGGAAGCGCTTGTTCTCGGTGATGAGGTCGTGGACAGTCTTGCCGTCAACGAACTCCATGACGAAGTAGTGGAACTCGCCGGCCTGACCGACGTCAAAGGCCTGGACGACGTTGGGGTGGTTGAGCTGGGCGGCGGCGCGTCCCTCGGCGTAGAAGCGCTCGATGAACTGGCGGTTGCCGCTGAACTTTCTGGGCAGCACCTTGATGGCCACGATGCGGTCAAGGCTCATCTGCTTGGCTTTGAAGACCGCCGCCATTGCGCCAGCGCCGAGTTTGCTGATGACCTGGTAGCCGGGGATCTGCTGCTGGGATCGCTCGGCCTCGGCCTGGGTGCGCAGGCGGGCGAGCTGCTTCTCGGTGACCACTTGTCGCTCGACCAGGATCTGGGCGAGCGTCTTGGTGGTGGTGCCTTCACCGGTCGCCGCGGCCTTGCTCTTTGCGGCATCTTCGACGTCTTCGAGGGTCGCGAGGCCCTGCTCGACGACCATGTGGCCCAGCACCGTGTCGAGGTTGCCCGACCCTGTCGGGGGTCGCATGCCGGAGAACGACCCGCTGTTGGCGGCAGCGCCGGAATTGGAGCCGCTGGCATCGGAGCCGGAGCCGGAGGCGGAGCCGCTCTTGGTGGCGGGGGCGCGTCCGGTGAGGATTTCGAGCGTGTCGGAGGGCTGCGGCGTGCCAGCGGAGGAATCGCTCGACGCCACCGCAGAGGCACGGTCGTCGGGCATCGGCAGACGAGTGCCGTCTGATGGGTTGGAGCCGGGTTGTGATCGTTGGCTGCTGATGGGCTGACCCCGCAAGTTCCCGTTGGTGCCGGCACCTTGGATGCCGCGCGTGCGGACTGGATCACGAACCTCGCCCCGATCCCCCCGATCCCGAAGCCCCGCCAACGTATTCGGCGACTGTGGGGGTGTCAATGGACCGGTGGCCGGTGCGTCGGCCTTCGCCACGATCATCGGCGGCTTGGGAATGTGAGACGACGGGGTGGAATGGAAACGCATCAAGGCGGCTTCACCGGGGCGTCATGGCCCCAAACGAATGATCGAATCTCCCACACGGGGTGATCCCTGACACCTTCCCCACAGCCTCGCGGGGGCGCACCACGAATGCACCCGGGCTGGGGGCACAAGTCTGTTCGCACGTCGGGGGCGAGGGTTCCGGCGGGAAGGCTCTGCAGGGGGTGTCGCGTGTGTGGGATGGCGGAAATCGGTGCCTCAGCGTGTTCTCAGACGGTGAGGAGGGCGTTCGGGCATCCGTGTGTGCCCGAGGTGACAACCCCGCCCTGCGGCCGTGGGCAGCGCAAAGCCCGAGAACTCGGGGTTTTCGTGAAGGGGTGGGGGTGGTCGCGTCGCGCCTGGCCTTCAGCGCGGGTGTGCCTGGTGCGCCGGGCCCAACGCCGCGCGGAGTCGGCCGTGGTGGGTTCGGAGGAGTTCCTCGGCGTCGGACCTTGGGACGCCTCGGAGGCACATGACGGCGGCGACTTTGACGCTGCCGCCGGCCTGGTCGAGGGCGGCGAGTGCGTCGGCTCGTTCGAGACCGGTGAGGGCGGAGAGGATGCGGGCGGCGCGGTCGCGGAGTTTGTCGTTGGTGGCGCGGAGGTCGACCATCAGGTTGCCGTGGACTTTGCCCAGGCGGACCATGAGGGTGGTGGTGATGGTGTTGAGGACCAGTTTCGTGGCGGTGCCCGCCTTGAGGCGTGTCGAGCCGGTGAGGGCTTCGGGGCCGGTGGGGACGACGATCTCGTGATCGGCGCCGGAGGAGCCGGGGCCTGCGAGGAGGGGTGAGCAGGAGAGGAGGGCGGTGAGCGCGCCGCGTTCGCGGGCGAGGGCGAGGCCGCCGAGGACGTAGGGGGTGGTGCCACCGGCGGCGATGCCCAGGACCGAGTCGGCGTGGTCGAGGTTGAGTCGGTCGAAGTCTTCGCGGACGCCGTGGGGTTCGTCTTCGCGTCCCTCGCTGGATCGTCGGAGTGCGGTGTCGCCGCCGGCGATGAGTCCGACGACCATGCCGGGATCGACGTGGAAGGTGGGCGGGCACTCGCTGGCATCCAGGACGCCGAGGCGGCCGGAGGTGCCGGCGCCGATGTAGATGAGGCGGGCGCCGGAGCCGGAGGTTGTGAATGGACCGAAGCGGTTCATGCGGTCTTCGACCGCCGCGATGAACGCGGCGATGGAGGGCGCGGCGGAGGCGACGATGTCTGGGACTTGACGGTCCTCGGCGTTGAGGGCGCGGACGATTTCGAGCGTTGAGCGCTCGTCGAGGTTGGCGGTGCTGGGGTTTCGCTGTTCTGAGAGGACTTTGGAGCGATCGGGGGGCGCTGAGGATGTTGGTGTCGGCGGCACCGCAGTCGGGGGACCGACTTCGGTGGCACGGGGTTCCGCCGCATGTGTCAGACCGATCCACTGGCCGGCGATCGGCGCGGGGGCGGGGACGCCGGTGACCTGCGGGATGGTGATGGGGACGGCGTCGAGGGAGAGGGCGCCGAGGACGGCCATCTGGGCGGCTTCGCGCATGCCGACGGGGACGCCGAGGGTGTCGGATCGGGTGACGGTGGAGGTGGGGCCTAGCGCGTGCGCGATGGCGCGGGCGAGTGTGTTGTTGAGGGCACCACCGCCGGCAAGGATGACGCGGGCGGGGGGATCACCGCCTGCGCGGAGGGCGGCGGCGATGACGGTGGCGATTCCGGCGGCGCAGGAGGCGAGGAGTTCGGTGGCGCTGAGGCGGGCGTGCCAGCGGGCGACTATCGGGTGGCAGTGGGCTGGTATGACCCGGCGTTTCCTGAAGACCGTTTGCCCACGTTTGACGTTCAACGCCAACCGTTAAATTTTAATCGAGTGGTGTTGCCGTTGGTGGTAGAGGTGCGGTGAGGGTTGGAAGCACTGAAAATGATGAAGGCGCTGAGAGTCAGTGATTCGCTCACCTTATACGCACTGTCACGCGAAGCGCGAGCGAAGCGAGGTATCTCTCTGGTTTGGCGGAGAGACCGCTTCGCTTCGCTCGCGGTGACAGGCCCAAGCCCGCTGGCTTG
>CAYZFW010000344.1:0-3929 GCA_964477615.1 uncultured Phycisphaeraceae bacterium
AGAAATGGAATGCGCATTGGACGCTCCTGTTAGGGATTGGGTGCTCGGACGGGCCGACTCAGTATTAGAGTATACTCGGATGTCTCTGGCAGCTTAGCGGTTACCTCAAGGTACCGTACGTGCCCATCCATGAAAGCGGTCGTGGCCCTATTCTCGCCACCATGGTCACCATGATGTGACTGTCCAGCCACTGCCACAAAATCCATGTTCTGGTCGTATGCCCACGCAAAAAGTGAAGATCTCTTGAAATTTGCGATTCTGAACATGGTTTTGTACGCTTCCCAGACATGCTCATTGTTAGCGAAGGGACTGGCACGTTCCCTTTCTAGCGCGGCATACCACCACTTCACGTTCATGTGATAGCTAGTTCCCACATCGTCGTATGAAGTCACGTTGGGGTTATTGAATCCGGGCGTCGTAGACCAGCCTCTTTGAAGCGTCCCCGGGTCCGATGGGCACTTGAAGGTGACAATCTCCGTGCGGGGCTGGTTCTCGGAGTCGACCAGCGGTACTTCTGGTGCCACATACGAATTTAAAGGCCGCTGAGCCAAAGACATCCATTCGCCGTTGTCAAAGGGACGCCAGTACTCCGAAACCGTCTTGCCGCCGTAGTGCCAAGAGTGGAATAGTACCGCCCGCGACTCTCGACGGATCTTGCACGGAAAAACCGGCCAGTAGTCTGAGTTGTCCGCAGCGTACGACTGCGCCGCCATCGTGATGGTGCGCATGTTGTTCAAGCACACCATCAACCGGCCCTGCTCACGCGCCTTGCTCAGCGCCGGCAGCAGCAGCCCGATCAGCAGCGCGATCACCGCCACCACCACCAGCAGCTCCACCAGCGTGAAGCCACCGCCGCCCCGCCTTGGCGGCTCCGCACAGCCCAGTCGTGACGGCGTGCTCATCATCATTGGCAAATCCCTGACGCGATCGAGAGACATGGCTCATGGCCAGCATCCGCTGGCCCGCTTGAAACAGTATCCGCCAAACCCCGCCGGTTTGGATTCACAAGACATCCCCATCGAACGCCTAACTTTGGGCGGATTTGCGCCGGTGAATGTCCTACCATCCCCGCTCGGCCAAGGCCGCGACCTTCCCCGCCACGCCCGGCCACCACCGACTCACCTTCGCGCCGTTCCTGATTTGCTGCTTTGCTGCCTTCCCATGTTTATCGACCAAGCCATCATCCACGTCAAAGCCGGCGACGGCGGCAACGGGCACTGCTCGGTCCGACGCGAGAAGTTCGAACCCAAGGGCGGGCCCGACGGCGGGAACGGGGGCAACGGCGGCGATGTCATCGTCCTGGGCGACCCCAACGTCAACACCCTCCTCGACTTCCGGCACAAGCGGCTCTGGAAGGCCGAGAACGCCGACGCCGGCCAGGGAAAGAACTGCACCGGCGCGGATTCCGAGAACGTCGTCCTTTCGATGCCGCCGGGCACCTTGATCCGCGACGACGCCACCGGCGACCTGCTCGTCGACCTCGGGCTGCACCAGCGATTCGTCGTCGCCAAGGGCGGGCGCGGCGGCATGGGCAACAACGCCTTCAAGGGCCCCCTCAACCAGACCCCCTACGAGACCACCCCCGGCGAGCCCGGCGAAGAACGCAAGCTCCGCCTCGAACTGAAACTCATCGCCGACATCGGCCTCGTCGGAAAGCCCAACGCCGGCAAAAGCACGCTCCTCGCGGCGACCACCCGCGCGACCCCCAAGATCGCCGACTACCCCTTCACCACGCTGGAGCCCCAGCTCGGGATCGCCGAGCTCGACCCCGAGCGACGCCTCGTGCTCGCGGACATCCCCGGGCTGATCGAGGGCGCCTCGCAGGGCGTCGGCCTCGGGCACGACTTCCTGCGCCACATCGAGCGCACCCGTGTGCTCGTCCACGTCGTGGAGGTCGAACCCGCCGACGGGAGCGACCCCATCGAGAACTACCACGTCATCCGAAAGGAACTCGCCGGGCACAGCCCCGAACTGGCGGAGAAGACCGAGATCATCGCGGTGAACAAGGTCGATCTGCTCGGCGACGAGAACGACGCGAAGGTGGCGGTGGACCTGTTCCGTAAGGGGCTGAAGCTGGGCCGGAAAGACCCGATCTTCGCCGTGAGCGGGGCCACCAAGGCCGGGCTGAAGCCGCTGCTCGAAGCGTGCTGGGAGGCCGTCGGAGGCAGCGCGGTGTCGGCGCGGTGACACCGGGGAGGCGTGTCCCGATTCAGTGCCCCTGCAGCGCCGGCACGATCTTCTCAACGACGATGAACATCCCTGCGCCCAGCGCGATCAGGGCCAGCACCACCTGCGCCGACATCACCAGCACGTTCCGCCAGTAGGGCCGGGCCGAGATGTCGCGGAGCCGCACGCCCTTGTACGCCATCGAGATGAACAGAGCCATGGGGATCACCGCGAACCACCACGCATCGTGGATGTTCAGCGGCTGAAGGAACGGGGTGTAGGCCAAAGTGTCCATGAAAGGTCTCAATCTCGATCAACCAACGGGGCGCTTCCGTTCTCCACTCATGCCTCTTGCCTCGTGCCTCTTGCCTTCCCCTACAGCTTCACCTGCCGGCGCTCATCCTTCCGCTTCCGACTGCTCGGCGTGTGCCAGAAGCAGTCGATGATGGCGATCAGGTTCATCATCCCGGCCATCCCCGCCGAGAGCGCCCCGACCTCATATACCCGCCCCAGGCTCCGCTGGTAACTGGTGACCGCGGGATTGGGGCCGTCGGGGGTCAGGGCCTTGTGGCTTGCGTTGACGTGATTGAGGGCCAGGGTGGTGGGACCGACGCCGCACTGGAGGAGGAACCACCACTGGTCCTCTTTCTTGTCGATGATCGAGATGCCCCCGACGAGCAGGCCGCCGACGTACAGGCCCATGACGCCGATGACGACGTACAAGGCCCGCTTGAACTCCCCGAAGTAGACATAGCCCAGTCCCGGAAACAGGCACGCCAGCAGCCCCGCAACCGGCTCAAACCGGGTGGGGTCGTGAGGGGGAGCCGGGGGAGCCGGGGGAGCCGGGGGGTGCGGGTTCGGGACGATCGTGGGGCTTGTCGGGGCGGATTCGGCCATCGGTGGGGGAGTGTTGTAGCCGAGCGCGGGCACCCGAGCGAATCGGCCTCTTGAACGGAATCTCACCGAAAGGGCGGGTCTGGGACTCTCTGAGGGCCGATTTCGCGCGGATTTCGGCGTCCGAGCGGACGATCTCGCGGGCCGGGCGGGCGGGTGTGGAAAAATCGTCCGGAACCGGGTTGACAGCCGCGCCGCGCTCAGTAGTGTACCCGCGCATGGGGGGAACCGGTCCCGGTTCGCTCGGCGCGGCGTCGCGCCGGATCGGGCGGCTTTGTCGGGGTTCTCGCGGTTCGATTGCAGAAGGCCGGCCCGAATCTCCGATGCTCGCCGCCCGCCCCCAAATGGCGTGCAACCGGGAGCCACCGCTTCCGAATCGGCGGACGGAATCAGACTTCACGCGGCGCGCGGGCGCACGCGGACGCACAGGCCGGGGGCGAGACACGCGGCGGACAGGACGCCGCGCTTCGGTGGACCATCAAGCACGGCGGGCTCCAAGCGCGGCGGGCTTCAAGCAAGATGAGGTGGATGATGAACGCGATTCTTGAGATCAGAGCCAACGCGGGGACCATCGGCGGCTTCCGTGCAGACGAAGGCTTCGCCGTGCGCGCTGGCACCACCACTGCGCGGTGGACACGCGCCGGCGCTGCCAGCGGCGTCGTCACGCCCCGCAGCCCCTTCGCCAATCCCCTCATGGAAGACGACGACGACGGCGACGACGACTTCATGTGGGACGATGAGGACGAGGACGACTTCGACAGCGACGAGGGCGCCTCAGAGGACGAAGAGTTCGACTACGAGGACGATGACGACGACGACGCCTTCGGCGACGACGAAGACGACGACGATGACGATGATGAGATCTGAAC
>CAYZFW010000345.1:0-3909 GCA_964477615.1 uncultured Phycisphaeraceae bacterium
CTTCTGGGGCGCGAGTTCGCTGATGTTCTGCGGCTGGCCCAAGAGGCTCTTCGCGTCTTCGATGGCCTTGCGGATGCGGGCCTCCTGCTGGGCCTTGGAGCCGGCGACGAGTTCTTCGGGGTTCACGGCTTTGAGCCGCGGTTTGCCGGCGATCTCACCGGCGATGGCGGACTTGTCGCCGGTGGGGTTGGCAGCGTCGGGCTGCGTGGCGGTCTCGGTCTCCGGCTCCTTCAGGCCGGGGATGAGGGGCCTGCTGGCCTTGGCTGTCGTTGTCGTTGCGTCTTCTTCCCCCGACTTTCCGGCGAGGACCTCGCGGAGGCGTTCGAGCCTTCCCTCGAACGAGTCGGGGTCAGGCTTGGATTCCTCGGCGGCGGTCTTCGCTGGTTCCGTCTTGGTCGGATCGGACGGGAGGCCGCTTTGCTCGCGCTGCTCGGGCGTGAGTTCGACGGGCTTGTTAAAAGCTTGGGCGCTGGTATCGAGGGGGCTGGTGCGCACCTGACCGTTGACCCGGGTTTCCAGCTGGTTGCGGAAGGTGTCGAAGGGTGAGACGAACTCTGGGACCGCCGCGCCGGTCTTGGTGGATTCGAGGTCGGCGAGTTTTTTCGCTTCGGCCGCGGCGATCTGGTCTGCGGTCTGGAACCCCGTGACCGGCTTTGGTGTGAAGCCGAACATCGCGTTGCGCTCGGGGATGGTGCGTACACCCTGCAGCGGCGACGCGATGAGCAGGTTCTGCCCCTCGGGGTTCTCGACGCCGGGGCGGTTCTGCACCGCCAGCACGCTGGCGCGGCTGGTCTCGCGCAGGAAGCTGCTGCTGGTGGAGCGAAGCGTGCCTGTGCCCAGACGCGTGATCGGGTCGATTCGGTTCTTGTCGACCGGGCCCTCGGCGAGCGTGCGTCCGGAGAAGCCCGTCGAACTGCGCTGGACGACGAGATCACCCGTGAGACTGCGGGTGGTCTGCCCGCCGGTGGCGAAGTTGAACTGCTCCTGCACGGACGAGATGCCGCGGATGTTGAGCGTGGCGAGGCCTGAGTAATCGGAGTCGCGCCGGAAGCTGTAGAGATCGTCGGCTCCTGAACTGGCGCGGAAGTCGTCGGCGGCGCGGTAACCGATATCGCCGCGGAACGAAAGGCCCGCGCCAGCGTTCCCGGTGACGATGGCGTTTCGGAAGGCGAGTTCAGACTTGAAGTCGCGGCCGCGGGCGTTGCGCTTGTTGTCGCCGACTTTCAGGCTCGCGTCGAGAGCGTTGCCGGTACCCAGGGCGCTCTGGGCCAGCGCGGCGGTGCCGCCGCTGAGGACCACGAGGGCCGAGCACACGAGGCCAGCAAGGGGAACGAGCGTGCGGGCGTGGCTTGCGTTCATGGGCAATGGTAGGTGCGCAGTTCAAGCGCCGGACCCGGGGTCGTCCTCGTAGCGCTCACGGGCGCGGCGTTTGGCTTTCAGCAGGTCGCTGGTGGATTTCGCCGCGTCTGCATCGGTCTTCTCGGGCGGAGACTTGGACGGGGCGCTTGTACCCTCGGCGGAGGTGCCCGGCGTGGCGGAGCGTGAGCGCAGCATCTGCGCCCGCAGGGCCTCGCGCCGGGCGGACTTCTCCATCTCGAGCCGTTCGCTCCGGAGTTTCTCGGCTTCGTCTTCGGCGAGCGAAGGCACCATGCCGGGGCGGGTCGGGCGCGACGCCCGAGTCGGCGGGGCGGGGCGGGGCGGGGCATCGCCTGCAGACGATTTCGAGTCCGTGTCATCGCCGCCGCTGACGCGCTTGAGCGCCCGCAGCGTGCCCGCGGCCTGCTCGGCCCGTGCTTTGACGGTCTTCTCCGCGTGCTCGCGCATGGCCAACCGCCACTCTCGGCTGAGCAGACGGTCCCACGCGACGCGGCGCGTGGCGATGTCGAGCACCAGCACCGCGAGCGTCCACAGCAGCAGCGCCCGCCACAGCGGGATCGACGCGACCGTCGGCGTGAGCGTGGAGCGATCGAAGAGCTTCGCTTCGGCGGGCCTGGCGAGGTCGAGCACGCGCCCTTGCGTGGTCCGGGCGATGCGCTCGAGCAGCGCCACGTTCGAGCGAAGGCGGCGCGTCTCGGGGCCGGAGGCGACCGATGCGCCGCCGATGACCGGCGAGAGGGTCCGCGCCCGCCCACTGGCGCCCGGCGAGGTCGGCGTGAGCGCGACGATGTAGTTGCCCGTGTCCTTCGCGGGCAGGCTCGCCTCGTAGGTGCCGGGGCCGGTCTGCGACAGCCGCACGTCGACGCTGCGCCCTTCGGGCAGGTACACGGTGCCGGGGACGGTGAGGAGGTCCATGGGGGTGCCGTCGGTTTCGGCGGCGTCGAGACGGATGCGGAGGGTGTCGCCGGTCACCTGCACGGTGAGTTCGCTGGAGGTCTCGCTGGCGGGTCGAGCGGTGGCGCGGACCAAGCGCGTCCAGAGCTGGGTGTACCCGGGCCAGTCGGTCCAGCGTCTGGCCCAGTTGGCGTGGGCATCGGACGTGAACGCCGCGACCTGCCCGCGCCCCGAGGGCCACGCGGCCAGCACAGGCTCACCCTCGGGCGATACGAGCGCGGTGGTGGCCTTGCTGCCGGTGCGGGGCTGGGTCAGCACCAGACCTTCGAGCGCGGGGATGGTGCCCAGGCCGTCGGCGAGCATCGCGCCCGGCGCGGCCCGCGGAACGAACGGGGTCTCGCGGATGAGGGGCTTCCGCACCACGCGGACTTCCTTGACGAACACGCGGGGGAGGACGCTGGGGTCGGTGACGCGGTAGTACTTGCCGCCGCCGCGCTTGGCCATCGCGGCCATGGCCTGCTCGTCCACGTCGTCGCCGATGCCGATGGTCGAGACGGTGATGCCTTTTTCCTTGAGCTCGGCGGCGATGGCGGGGAGATCGGCGCGTCCCTCGTCGCGTCCGTCGGTGAGCAGGATGACGTGCTTGACCGGGGCGCGGTCGAGTTTCATCAGTTGAGCGCCCGCGGCGTGCAGCGCGCCGCCGATGTTGGTGCCGCCGCCGGAGGAGATGCCGCGGACGATCTCGGCGTTCTTCCGCGCATCCTTGTTCCGGGCGGGGGGGATGACCACCTCGGGGGATGAGTTGAAGGCGATGACACACAGCGCGTCCGTCTTGTCGAGCGCGAGCACCGCCAGCGCCGCGCCTTCGTTCGCGATGCGCTGCTTGGAACTGGCGCTGCCCGACATGCCGCGGGCCATCGAGCCGGAGTTGTCGATCACCAGCGCCACCGCGGCGGGGAACGCCATCACCTGCTCGGGCAGGTCGAGGTTCACCGGGAGAATGGGCTCGATGGGCGTGCCCTTCCAGCCGCCCGCGCCGAACGAGTCCGGCCCCCCCACCATGATGAGCCCGCCGCCGAGTTTGCTCACGTACTCGGCGATCACCGACTGCACTGGGCGGTCCACCGCGTCGGCGGGCACGTTCTGCAGGATCACCAGGTCGTGGGCGTTGAGGGAGAGCAGGTCGCGCGGCAGGTCATCGGGACGGATCGTCAGCACCTCGATGCCCGCACGCTCCAGCGTTTGAGGCAGCGTCAGCCCCGCGCCGCCGGGTGCGGCGTTCGAGACGCCGTCGACGACCAGCACGCGGCCCTTGCCGGGTGTGACGGTGAAGGTCTGGGCGCGGTTGTTGGTGGCGAGCTGGTCCTGCGACGGATTGTCGGGCACAAAGACCGGCTCGAAGCGGTGCACCGTCGCATCGGGCAACGGGACATCGATCATCTCGACGCTCCGTCCCGGCGGCAGGGTGACGCGCCGCCCCGTGCCGGGCGCTGCATCGTTGATGTCGAGCGGGCGGCCTTCGCACAGCAGTTCGAGCGTGCCGGTCGCGCCGTCGGTGGAATCCAGCACGACACGGACCCTCACCGTCGAGCCCGCGGCGGCCCGCGGCGGGGCGTCGACGCTCTCGACGATTACCTC
>CAYZFW010000346.1:0-3906 GCA_964477615.1 uncultured Phycisphaeraceae bacterium
GGTGAGGTCGGCGACGTTGACAAGGAGGTCGCCGTTGAGGTCACCCACGCAGACCGGCGGGGGAGGCGTGCAGACTGGGACCTGCGGCACGGCGTTGGTGTAGCGCTCGGTGCCGGCGTTGTAGACAAGCTCGAAGTACTGGTTGCCGGGGATGGTGTTGAAGTTGACGTTGCGGGGCTCGCCGAGGTCGTTGCCGCAGTACGTGCCGAGGACTTGGTTGGACATGAAATCGTGCGGCTGGCCGTTGATGAACATCATCATCTTGATCGAGCCGGTGACGCCGTCCCACGGGGCGAGGTCGGCGATGGGGATGCCGATCTCGATGCCCTTGGTGACGGTGGCGGGGTCGGAGGTGGGGGTCACGAAGGCGTTGGCGCCACCGGCCACGCCGCCGGTGTTGGAGTTGTCGATGGTGATGAGGGTGAGCTCGTTGGTGAGCAGGTCGCCGCCGTCGAGCGCACCGAAGTTGCCCGTGGTGGTCTTGCCCAGGTAGCGGCCAGCGCCGGGATCGTCCACGGCGTTTACACCTTTCAAGCGGGCGTACGAACCGAAGATGTCGGCAACCGTGCCGCCGGCGTTGACGTTCTGGGTGTTGATGGTCCAGAAGTAGTCCGCGGCGAAGCCGGCATCGAAGGTGAGGCCGGGCTGCACGGGGCCCGAGGGCGGCGTGAAGGGGCCGCCCATGCGGTTGAGGGCGTCGAAGTCCACCGAGGGGTTGCCGGTGTAGCCGTCGGCGGGGTCGTCGTAGATCAGGGTGTTCTGGCCGACGCTGGGCACCGCGTCAACGAAGATGTCGAGCTTGTTGGCGTTCGATTCGAGGTTGCCGGCGATGAAGAGGTAGAGCATGTCCGAGCCGTCGACGGGGCTGATGCCCTTCTGGGCGAAGACGCTGTCGAGCTCGGAGCCGTTGGCGCGGGCGATGGTGGTGTCGGTGTTGTTGCCGAAGCCGTTGCGGGCGCGGTAGGTGCCGCTGAGGGGCGTCGCGGTACCGGACTTGGTGCCGCTGGCGGCCGCACCGCCGATGCCAGCGCCCGCAGTGGGCAGGGTCGCGGCGTAAACGGTGTGGCTGGGGAGACCGGCGGAGAGACCGGTCGAGTAGGCGACCATGTAGTCGGGCTCGAAGCCGGTGTCCCACTTCAGGCCGGGGCCGTTGTTGTCGGCGCCGAGCTTCTGGAGGCCGAAGCCGGGGTTGTTCGCGAGCAGTTGCTGCTGGCCGCCGGCCTTGGTGTCCAGGAAGAAGCAGAGCTTGTTGTTGTCGTGCAGGTTGCCGCCGGCCATGATCCACATGGTGGGGGCGTTGGCGTTGGCGGGGTCGAGGCCGAAGGAGACGAAGACGTTGTTGAGTTCCGAGCCGTTCGAGAGGTCGACGGTGGCGTCGGTGTTGTCGCCGAAGCCGGTGGGGTTGCCGGAGTTGGCGGGGGTGTTGTTCTGCCAGGGCGGGCCGCCGTAGCCCTGCCCGGAGTCACGGGTGCCGTCGAGCACGATGTTGCGGACGGTGGTGATGTTGGCGGGGACGGTGAGGGTGATGAACTGGTTGCCCGAGTTCAGAGGCGAAGAGAAGTCGACGCCGTTGGCGGGGAAGCCGTAGTTGTCCTGGGTGGGGGGCACGCCGCCGACGACCTGGTTGGAGAGGAAGTCCCAGTTGAAACCGAGGACGAAGCCGCCGAGCTTGATGGAGGTGACGCCGGGGACCCAGCCGGTCTCGGCGAGGGGGATCTTGATCTCAGCGCCGGTCAGCACGCCGCCGGGGTTCGAGCCGGGTGGCGTGGTCCAGGGGTTGGGCTGGACGATGGCGCCGGCGATGCCGCCGGTGTTGGAGTTGTTGAAGGCGGCTTCCATGCTGCCGCCGCCGGGGGGAGCGGCCTGGCCGTTGGTGGTGGGCATGCCGGGGAAGGCAAGGACGCGGAACTCGCCGACGGGGATGTTCTTGTCGCCCTTGCAATAGCCGCCAGCGCCGGCGCCGAGGTCGGGGAGCTGGGCGTAGTTGAGGTAGTGATCGCCACCGGAGCCGCCGGTGTAGTCGATGAAGTAGTCAGGGGCGACGGTGCCGTCGAAGGTCATGCCGGCGTGGGCGTTGATGATGCCGAAGTCGACGCCCGCGTTGTCAGAGCGGACGATGTTCTGGCCGCCGTTCTTGGTGTCGAGCCACAGCACGAGCTTGTCGTACTGGGTCTTGAGGTTGCCCGAGATGAAGACGTAGAGGCGGGTGGCGGAGCGGTAGGCGTAGACGGCGCAGAGTTCCGAGCCGTTGCCGTTGTTCTGAGTCGAGATCGTCGAGTTGCCCAGCGTGGTGGCCAGGGTGTTGACGAACAGGGCCGAGCCGTACTGGGCTTCGAGGGTGCCGTCGACGGTGGCCGCGGTGGCGTTCACGGTCGAGACCGTGACGTACTGGTCACCGGTGACCGAGTTCCAGTTGACGGTGGCGGGAGCGCCGACGTTGCCGCTGTCGGCGGGCAGGCCGCCGATCACCTGGTTGCTCACGGTGTTGCCGGAGCCGTCCTTGATCTGCCAGCCCGCGATGCGGATCGCGGTCGAGCCGTCCCAGCCGATCTCGCTCAGGTCCACGGCGAGTTCGAAGCCGGTAGTGACCGCGGCGGGATCAGAGTCCGGCGCGGGGTAGGTGAACGTACTGCCCGCGAAGGTCACCACGCCGCCAAGGTTGGACTGGTTTGACTGCGCCGCGGCGTTCAGGGTGCCGAGGGTGATGTCGATGACGCTGGCTTTCTGGCTGGTCAGGGCCGTGGTGCCATAGGAAGCGTCGCGCGTGCCGTCCATCGTCGGGTTGGCCGCGATGGCGACAGACCCGGCGGCCAGGAGAGCCGCTGGGATACAGGTTCGGAGAGCCGTGGAGATCTTCATGCCTTCTCTCTCGGGGAAATGGGGGCGGTTCTGGAGAGCCGCCCGGTTGCGGGGGGAGGGGAGTTGCAGTGGAAGGGAGTGCGGGAACGGATGATTCTGGGACGACCAAAGGCGGACGGTGTGCGCCGTCCGCCCTTTCACTGGATGCACCGAAAAGCCGGGAGGCCCGCTTGCGGCGGGCCTCCCAGTGGAAGATTCACTTACCGACGACGGCGGAGGCCGACGAGGCCCGCGGCACCGACGAGACCGGCGAAGCCGGGGGTCGGGACGAGGGTGTAGGTCAGGACGGGGTTCGAGCCGCCCGCGATGTACTCATCACCCCAATCGAAGATGCTGAGGTCGGGGTTTGCGGCCGAGTCGACGGCGGAATCGTTGTTGCCGCCGCCGGAGGCGAAGCCATCGAAGGTGATGGTCTGGCCGGGGGTAAGGCCCACATCGGCGAGCAGGACGCTCAGCGTGACGGTGTTGGCGGTCTTGCTGATGCTCAGACCGGGGGTGCCGTTGTAGGTGGCGCCGTTGAGCTGCCACGAAGCGCCGTTCCAGCCGCGGTTCTCGAGGCCGTTGCCCGAGTCAACCCACGAGCCGAGCCAGGTCTCGGCGCCGGAGGCCATCGAGATGGGGCGGCCCCAACCGTTGCCGCGGAGCTTGAGCTGGCCATCGACATCAAAAACCGAGCCGACATCGCCGCCGGCGGCCGAGTCGATGATGACCATGTACTTGCCCCAGTCGGTGGCCTGCACGTCACCGTTGAGGGTGAAGGTGAACGAGATGCTGGTCAGGTCGTTGGTGACATCGAGCGAGACGATGTCGAGGATGCCACCGCCGGCGCCGGTGAAGGTGTCACCGACGGCGTCGCTGAAGGTGGTGGCGCTGGCGGAGCCAGCGGCGAGAGCGAGGGCCGAGACGGCCAGAAGGTTGCGAATCATGTCTTCTCTTCTCCTAAAAACGAAAACAGACCACTACGCGTAGGGGACTGAGTCGCCGACCGTCGGCGTTCGAGTCCTGTGTGAACGTCGATTCGAGGCATTTGTGGTACCGGCCTCGAAC
>CAYZFW010000347.1:0-3901 GCA_964477615.1 uncultured Phycisphaeraceae bacterium
GGTACGGCGTCTTCGCCGTGCCCCGATCTGTGGGAGTTTCGCATCGGGGCACGGCGAAGACGCCGTACCCCGGCACCCGAAGTTCAGTCGTGATTCGTTTCTCCCTTCGCATGAAATCGACCGTGTCTACGGCCCACCACATCGGTGGGCCGTTTTCGTTCACGCCTCACGCGCCAGCAGCGCCGCCCCCAGCAGCCCCGCGTCGTCTTCGAGTTTCGTCGCAACAACCTTCACGCTCTTGCAGCGTTCCGGGAACGCCGCGGCCCGGAGGCTGGCCTGGACGCGCTTCACGTACGCGTCGCCAAGCGCTTCGGTGAGCCCGCCGCCGAGGATCACCAGCGGGAGCGCGAGCACCGTCACGGTGTGCGCGATCGAGAGGCCCATGAGGTCGGCGGATTCATCGACGACGCGCCGCACGAGGTCGTCACCCTTGCGGTAGCACTCGCCGAGGGCCCCGGCGCCGACAGACTCGATCTTGTCGTCGCCGCCGGCGACTTCGGTGAGCATCGACGGGTTGTTGGCGCGGATGAGTCGCGCGAGCCTGAGCACGATGAACTTCCGCGAGCAGTTCTCTTCGAGCTTGCGGTTGCCCAGCGCGGCCCCGGGGAACAGGACGGTGTGACCGATCTCCCCGGCGGTGCCGAAGCCGCCCTGATAGAGGTGTCCGTTGAGCACCAGCCCGCCGCCGACGCCGGTGCCGACCCAGACGCCCAGCACGTCGTCGGCCCCTTGGCCCGCGCCGAGCTTGTTCTCGCCGTAGACCGCAACGTTGACGTCGTTGTCGACGACGACGGTGCGGCCCTTGAGACGCTCGGAGAGGAGTTTGGCCAGGGGCACGTCGTTCCACCGGAGGTTGGGCGCCTCCATCACGATGCCGCGCTTGTGATCGATCCCGCCCGGCGCGCCGATGCCCACAGCGGCCAGATCAGCGACCTTCACCTTCGCCTCCTCGCACGCCTCTTCGATGCCGGAGACAAGCCGGTTGATGACGGCGTCCTGCCCCTCGTCGGCCTTGGTCTTCTTCTTGGTGCGCCCGATGATCTTGTTCGAGGCGTCGACGACACCGATCTGCATGTTGGTGCCGCCGAGATCGATGCCGACGACTGGGGCGTTTGAGGGCATGAATAGGCTCCTGATGGTTTGGAGATGAAGTGTAACGACAGCACCACTGAGAATCCGTCGGTTCCTGCTCGGTGGTTTGATGACCGTATGGCCGCTAGGGTGTCGCCGTGTTCGAGACGACCACGCGTGCGATGACCGAGACGGAACGTGCCGAAGCGCTCGCGTATGCGGAGCGTGCCCGTGCTCGGGCGTTCCCTGTTTGGTGGCGTCGGCTGGCCTACGCCGTGATCGCCTTCGGGCTGATGAAGGCCGGATCGCTGGTGTGTTGTGTACCGACGGTCGGGGGCGTGCTCGCGATCTTCGGTGTTCGAAGTCTCTGGGTGGAGCTAGGGCTGCTCGCCGCGCTCGCCGTGGGGATCGGGTGGCTGCTCGCCAAGGTGCGCGACCGTGAGGCCCGCGAAAGAGCGGGGCATTTTCTTCGAGTGGCGGAGGATATTGCAGCCGGGGAGATCAGAGAAGTGCGGTGGCAATGCGTCAAGGCTTGGTTCGCCGCCCACGACGAAGTGGGTGGAGACCAGTCGAGCATCGCGTTTCAACTCGGACCAGACGACTTCCTTCTCTACCCGGAATACAGCGAGGTCACCAGCACTGGGAGGCGCTGGCCCGGTTCGCGAGACGAGAAAGTAGCGCACTCGGTCCGAATCGTGCTCCTGCCAATCTCACAAGTTCTACTCGTTGGTTCCTCGACCTTTGAAGACTGGCACGCGGTTCGCTGGCTTCACTGGCCGGAGAATCCCGATGAATCAGATCGCCCTCCGCAGAGCCAAGGAGCATGGCGCTTCGCACACCGAGGTAGCCTGAGCCAGTCCGTACAGACGCAAGTCGACGCCGAAATCGATGTCGATTCCACAGAAGTGACTTCCAAAGATCGGCCGTGGGTGCTGGGTCCGAAGAACTCGGTGCTCCGTGCGTGGGGGGCTGTTGCCGCGACGATCGCGGCCGGAGCGGCGGCAGGGTTTCTGCTCGGGCTTGTGATTGATCGAAGCTGGGACACCGCCACGAAGTTCGCCATCATCGCCGCGATCTGCCTCGTCGGGGCGTGGCTGATCATTGCCACTGCAGTCGGCATCGTCATCGGCGGAGCGGTGATCGCTTCACGCATCGCCCGCTGGCTCGACCCAGACTCGGTGGAATCAGCAGGCGGCGGTCCATACGCCTGGACGGAGTCTTTCGATGCAGAGCGTGTGGAACTTCTCACCCGTGCCCCCGGCGGGAAGGTCATCGGTGCCGCTTGGTACACGCAGGGGCTGGAGTATCGGCTGCCCGCCGACCTGCTCGACGCTGACCTACGGGCTGGGCGGCCGCGCCGGCGCGTGCGTGTGACTTTCGAGTCGTCTCCGGAGGGCATGATCGCAACGGAGCTCAAACACAGCGGGGAAGCTGTTGCGTGCTCCGTTCGAACGATGACGTGGGGTAAAGCCGGAGTGAGACTGGTGTGCCGCGGGGCCGAAGTATCGCGGCCCGTGCGATAGCACGATGCCTTCTGTGCGAGTTGTGGCAATAAGCCGTCGCGCTGACAATCCCTGACGATCGGGGTTTGGTGTTCGTCGATATCTCAGCGCTTCCGAGTGGCCGGCTTCTTCGGCTTCGACGCCGCAGCGACCTTGGCCGGAGCGACCTTCGCCTCGGGCTTCGCCGTCGGCTTGGGTTCGGGCTTCGATTCCGCCTTCGTCTCGCCCTTCCCGCCCTCGGCCTTCGTCTCGCTCTTGGTCTCGGCGGGTTTGCCGTCCGCTTCCGCGGCCTTCTTGTAGCTCTCGGAGCGGTAGTCGGTCTCGTAGAAACCGCCGCCCTTGAACAGGACGCCGGCGCCGATGCCGATCTTGCGTTCGAGCTTCGGCTTGCCGCACTTGGGGCACTTGGTCAATGTCTTGGCGGACATCGACTGGAACTCCTCGAACTCGTGCTTGCACGCGGTGCAGGCGTATTCATATGTTGGCATTGGCAGTGTCTCTGGTGAAAACAGCAAAGCAGCAAAGCAGCAGAACAGCAAATCGGATCGGGGCTTCATGCGCCTGCGAGTGATCCCACAGCCGGCCCCCGAACCCCGAACCCCGACACACGAACCCCAGTCCACGAACCCTTCACCCTATCCCCTACACCCTTCCCCCCCTCACACCGCCACGCTCACCTTCGCCGGGCGCAGTGTCCGGTCGTTCATCGCGTAACCCAGTTGGAAGAGTTGCACCACCTGCCCCGCCTTTCCACCCTCCGGCGGCGGGGCCTGCATCACGGCCTCGTGGCGCATCGGGTCGAACTCGTCGCCGGGCTTTGGGGCGATCACGCTCAGACCGAAGCGGGTGAGCGTCTTGACGATCTCGTCGCGGATGACGGCGACGCCGGCCTTCACCTGTTCCGGGCTGGCCTTGCTCAGGTCCTGGTTCAGCGCCATCTCGAAGTGATCCAGCACTGTCACCATCGCCGCGGCAACCCCGCGGGCGCCCTGGCGCTCGGCCTCCGACTCGTTCTCGCGGCTGCGCCGGCTGAGGTTCTGGTAGTCCGCGAGGGCACGCTGGTGCTTGCCCTTCCACTCTTCCACCTGCGACTCGAGGGCGCGGAGCGACTCCTCGTGCGCGACGATCGACTCGGGGTCGATGTTCTTCACGTCGGCGCCGGTGTCGCCGAAGTCGTCCCGGGGATCTGGTGGTGGGGTTGAGTTGGGGTCGGGCATGGGATTGATGAGGGTGTAGGGGATCGAGGATAGGGTGTGGTGTCGGCGGGGTCAGAGCGAGTGAAATGGCAAATCGCAAATGGCAAAGGGCAAATCAGAGGGCTCGGGGGG
>CAYZFW010000348.1:0-3887 GCA_964477615.1 uncultured Phycisphaeraceae bacterium
TACGGCGGCGAAGTCGACGCCAGGCTCATCACCCAGGCCGCCCAGCAGCTCACGACCGTCGTCGGCGAGCAGTACGAGCAGTCGTCCCAGCTCCAGTTCAACGCCAACATCCCCCTGCTCCGCGGCGCGGGCGACGTCGCCCGCGAAGACCTTATCCAGGCCGAGCGCGACCTCGTCTACGCCTCGCGCGGGTTCGAGGACTTCCGCCGCTCCCACCTCGTCGATATCGCCCGCGACTACTTCGCGCTTGTGGCCCAGGCCAGTTTCATCGACAACCAGGAGCGCCGCCTCGAGAGCGTCGTGGCCCTGCAGGCTCGAACCACGGCTCTCGTCGAGGCCGGTCGTGAAAGCCCCTTCCGGGCCCGCAACGTCGAGCAGAACGTCCTCACCAGCCGCAACTCGCTCATCGCCGCCCGCGAGAACTACATCCTCTCGCTCGACCGCTTCAAGGTCCGCCTGGGCCTGCCCGTTGAGCAGCAGATCCGCATCGAGCCCGTGGGACTCGAACTCCCCGACCCCGACATCAGCGTGGTGCGTGCGGCGGAACTCGCCCTGCAATACCGGCTCGACTACCAGAACCGCCGCGATCAGACCGACGACGCACGCCGCAGACTTGAGAACGCCCGCAACGACCTGCTGCCCGATCTGAACCTCAACGCCGGCACCAGCCTCAACACCGACAAGGACCGCCGTCGCGGCAAGTTCGATTTCGACCTGAAGGACACCGACTACAGCGCCGGCATCCTGCTCAGCTTGCCGCTCGACCGCCAGATCGAACGCCTGAACCTCCGCAGCGCCATGATCGCCCTGCAGCGCCAGGCGCGAGAGACGGAGGAGTTCCGCGACACGATCATCCTGAACGCCCGCCGCGCCGTCCGCGAGATCGACCGCGCCCGCAACGCGCTGGTGCTGCTGCAGAAAGCGGTGGAGATCAACGAGCTGCGGAACGAGGAACTCGAACTCAAGGCCGACGAGACCGACCCGCAGGAAAAGCTCGACGCCGAGAACGAACTGCTCCAGGCCCGCAACGACTACGAGGACGCCGTGCGCGACCTCCGCACCGCCATTCTCGAGTACCTCCTGCAGACCGGCCAACTCCGCGTCGGCTCACAGGGCGAGTTCAAGGCTCTGCAGGGGATGGTTGTCAGGATGGTCGGTTCCGACCCGGCGGCCTCGGCGGGGCCGAGGAGTCCGGTGGGGCAGACTTCCAGCCTGCCATCCTCACCACCACCGCCCGAGGGTGAGCGCCCAAACCCCGCCGCTCCGCCCGAGAACCCCGAAAATCCGCCGCAAAACCAACAGAATTCGCCGCCTCCATGAGATCGCCGGGGTACACTTCCTTCGTCGGCGCTCACGCCGATCTGACCCCGAGGGGAACCCGAACATCAAACCACGCGCTAGGCGTGGATTTGTGATCCGTTTCCAACCCCGACCGCCCCGGACCAGCCCCCTCGCGCGTCTCCACCGGTATCACCACCATTGGATCAGCGTCACCGATCTCCCCATCCGAATTCGAGCTTTGCCATTTGAGCTCTGCCATTTGGTCCCTCCCATGCCCACCCCACGCAAAACCCGCGGCTTCACCCTGACGAAGATCGTGATCCTCTGCGTCGTGCTGCTCGCGCTCAGCGGCGGGGCCTACCTCGCCTTCGGACGCGGCGGCACCGCGGCATCGCACACCGACGCCGAGGTCGCCACCGCATCCACATCCTCCTTCGACGTCATCCTTACCGCCAACGGCGAACTCGCGGCCAAGAAGCAGACCGAACTCCGCAACACCCTCGAGATGGAGTCCACCATCGGGGAGATCGTGGAGGAGGGCAAGAGCGTCAAGAAGGACGAGGTGCTCGTCCGCATCAACGACGAGGAACTCCAGAAGCAGAAGGACGCCGAGGAACTCGAACTCACCGGCGCCACCAGCGAGGCCGTCAGCGCCCAGAAGGCGTACGAGATCCAGGAGATCGAGAACGAGGCGGCCATGAACAAGGCCAAGGTGACGCTCGAGCTCGCGCTGCTCGATCTGAAGAAGTGGGAGGGCGAGAACGCCGCCAAACTCCAGGAACTCCAGCTCGACCTCGAAGCCGCCTCCAAGGACCACGAGCGCGCCACCGAGAAGTACGAGAAGGCCATCGCGCTGCACGAGCGCCAGTTTCTCTCGACCGACCAGTTGAAGCAGGACGAGGTCACGCGCATCCAGGCCGAGAGCAAGCTCAAGACCGCCACCACCGCGCTCGACGTGCACAAGCAGTTCACCCAGGTGAAAGAGCGCCGGAAACTCGAGTCCGACATCGCCGAGGCGACGGCGGAGGTCGAGCGTGTCACCCGAAAGAACGAGTCGGAATTGTCGAGCAAGATGGCCGCCCGAGACCGCGCCGCCGCCGAGAAGGCCCAGCGCGAGCGCCAACTCGCCAAGATCAAGCGCCAGATCGAGCAAACCGTCATCAAGGCCCCAACCGACGGGCTTGTTGTCTACAACACCAGCATCCAGCCGGCGTGGTGGGGCAACAACCAGGGCCCGATGGCCATCGGGCGCAAGGTCTACCCCAACGAGACGATCATCGTTTTGCCCGACACCACCGAGATGCTGGCGCAGATCAAGGTCCACGAGAGCCTCGTGAACCGCATCAAGCCGGGCCTGAAGGCCGCCGTGCGCATCGACGCAGCCCAGGGCAAGACCTTCGAGGGCGTCGTCGATTCCGTGGGCATCATGGCCCAGCAGGGCGGCGGCTGGGGCGGCGACAACGTCCGCGAGTACGAGGTCAAGATCGCGCTGAAGATCCCCGAAGGCTCTCCACCCTTGAAGCCCTCGATGCGCTGCGAGGCGCAGGTGACCACGGAGAAAGTCGAGAACGTCCTCTCGGTCCCCCTCACCAGCGTCTTCAACGAAGGCCCGCGCACCGTCGTCTACGCCGTCCGCGGCGGGAAGTACCAGCGACTCGGCGTCAAGGTGGGCCGGCGCTCCGACCTCATGGCCGAGATCACCGAAGGCCTGAAACCGGGCGAACAGGTGCTCCTCCGCGAGCCCTCGCCTGCGCTGGTGCTGGCCGACCCGAAGGAAGCTGAAGAGAAGAAGCCCGCCGCGAAGACTGCGCTCGCTGGCGCAACGGATGAGAAGAAGCCCGAGGCAGCGAAGCAGCCCGAGGCCGTGGTCCCCGTCGCCGCCGCGGCTCCCGCGCCCAAGCCCGAAACGGCGGAAGCAACCGACGAAGAGGCCTCAGAACCAGCCGACGACGCCGAAACCGCCGACGAAGCGGACACCACGGAAGCCGCTCCGGCCACGCCGGCACCTGGAAACTGACACACTCAGTCGTTCCGCCCGATGGCTTTCAGCCCGGCAGCATCGCCTCGCTCGGCTCCGACACCAGATAGAATCGCCCGATGGCGACGTCGAAGGAGTCGCCGCGCTCGTCGTAGAACTGGTACGCGCCCTCCATCGTGCCCCAGGAGGTTTCGAGGGGACAGAAACTGGAGTACTCGAACGACTGGCCCGGCATGAGGTCGGGGCTCTGGCCCACCACGCCCTCGCCCTCGACGAGCTTCGCCCGTCCCTCGGCGTCGGTGATGACCCAGCGGCGTGTGAGCAGTTTGGCCTTGCGCTGGCCCTCGTTGGTGATGCGGACGCGGTACGCGAAGACCCACTTGCCCCCGCCGGGGTCGGAATGGTCGGGGAGATAAAACGGCGAAACCCTCACGCGGATGTCCCTGGTGAGGGCTTCGGAACTGAAGCGCGGGTTGATCTGGCCGTGGGACATAGGGCGTGACGGAGGCCTCGGTGAGCGTGTTTTCGGCGCTGGTGATCCACCTCAGCATAGCCCGCGTCCCGGGCGATTCAACCCTAGGAACCGGGTGTTTCACTCGGGCGGCGGGAGCTGCTCGATCATGCGTTC
>CAYZFW010000349.1:0-3885 GCA_964477615.1 uncultured Phycisphaeraceae bacterium
CTGTACCCGTCGGCGGTGAGCCACGCCGGCGAGGCGGCGGGGAGCGACTTCCTTGAGCGGACGGGGACGGATGAGTTCAACGCGAAGTTGAAGCACAACCAGTTTGCGGACTTCCACGGTCACGGGTGGATGTTCCGGGCAATTCATAAGAAGGACATGCGGGGCAACCTGCTGGACAAGCAGGGGAACGTGATCGATCACAACGACCCGGACAAGTGGAAGAAGGCGGTACACCTGGCGGATATCCACCTGGACGCCGGGATGCACTGCATCGATTGCCACTTCAAGCAGGACATGCACGGGAACGGGAAGCTGTACGCCGAGGTTCGCAACGCCGTGGAGATCCGGTGCCAGGACTGCCACGGGGATTACAACAACCGTGCGACGCTGAAGACCAGCGGGCCGGCGGCGGCGCGGAACGAGAAGGGTGAGGTGATCGGGACCGATCTCTCGCGGACGCGGGTGTTCGGGAAGCCGCGGTTCTATACGAAGCGGGACGGGACGCTGTGGCAGCGCTCGGCGGTGGAGAAGGGGCTGGAGTGGCCCGTCGTGCAGACGATGGACACGATCAATCCGGAAAGCGCGTGGTCGAAAGCCAACCCGAGTGAAGCCGCCAAGAGCCGGTACGCCAAGACGGTGTACCGGGATGAGGGCAGCGGGCAGATCCGCTGGGGCGACACGCCGAAGGAGAACGGGCCGAAGGGCGAAGGGAAGCTGGCGCACTCGATGGAGAAGGTGGAGTGCTTCACGTGCCACACTTCGTGGATGACTTCGTGCGCCGGGTGCCACCTGCCGATGCTGGCCAACGAGCGGACGCCGATGCTGCACAACGAGAACAAGTACACGCGGAACTACACGCGGTACAACTTCCAGGTGCTGCGTGACGACACGTACCAGCTGGGGCGTGATTCGACCGTCAAGGGCGGGAAGATCGTGCCGGTGCGGTCGTCGTCGGCGGTGATTGTGAGCAGCCAGAACCTGCTGCGCGAGTGGATCTACTCGCAGCAGCAGACCATTTCGGGCGAAGGGTTCAGCGGTCAGGCGTTCAACCCGCACTTCCCGCACGCCACGGGCGGGCGCGGGACGACCAAGACGTGCACGGACTGCCACGCGTCGCGCGACGGCGACAACAACGCGTGGATGGCGCAGCTGCTCCTCCAGGGCACCAACATGGTGAACTTCCTGGGGCGGTTTGTGTACGTGGCGCAGGGGTCGTCGGGGCTTGAGGGCGTGGTGGTGACGGAGCACGACGAGCCGCAGGCGGTGTTCGGCTCGTACTTCCACAGCCTTGCCTGGCCGGACGAGTACAAGAAGTTTGTCGAGGACGACAAGCGGGAACTCAGGACGGCGTACCACCACGACGGCAAGGGTGCCTTCGGCTGGTTCAACGGCGCGGAGATTCTCGATGTGCAATTGCGCGGCGAGTACCTGTATGCCGCGCGGGGCAAGGCGGGGTTCTACGTGTTCGACGTGCAGGCGATTGACCACAAGGGCTTCTCGGAGCGCATCGTGACGGCGCCGGTGTCGCCGCTGGGACAGCGGCTTGGCTTTGATACGGCGAACTGCGTGGCGATCGCGTCGCCGACGACGCTGGGTGTGGACCCGGCTCGGACACGGCTGTCGAGCGATCCCTCGAAGCCGCGGGCCATCGGGCTCGATGAGCCGCAGCCCTGGCACGTCAACCAGGAGCAGCGCATCCACCCGATCTACGCGTACCTGTACATCGGGGACGCGGAGGAGGGGCTGATCACGACGTTCGCCGGGACGCTGCTCGACGGCGACCCCGACAACAACTTCCTGGAGCGGACGAAGTTCAAGGACGGCACCACGGCGTTCAACCCCGAGGGTGTGCTGACGGGGATGACGCACCTGACGCTGGCGGGGCATTATGTGTACGCGACCTCGCCGCGGGGGCTGGTGGTGATCGATGTGAACGACCCGACGGACCCGAAGCTGGTGAAGGTGGTGGGTTCGGACGTGCTGAGCAGCCCGCAGTGCGTGCAGGTGCAGTTCCGCTACGCGTTTGTGACCGACGCGGGCGGGATGAAGGTGTTCGATGTGACCGAGCCGACGGAGCCGGTGTTTGTGAGCGGGTCGGCGATCGATCTGCCGGGCGAGAAGCACCGGATGTATGTGGCGCGGACGTACGCGTATGTGGCGTGCGGGAGCGCGGGGCTGGCGATCATCGACGTGACCAGGCCCGCGACGCCGACGCTGGTGACGCAGTTCACCGGCGACGGCGAACTGAAGGACACGCGGGACGTGAAGGTGGGCATGACCAACGCGTCGATGTACGCATACATCGCGGATGGGAAGGGCGGGCTGAAGATCGCTCAACTCATGGGCCCGAACACGACGGCTCAGTTCCGCGGGTTCATCCCGCCGGTGGAGCCGAAGATCATCGCGCGGCGTGACACGCACGGGCCGGCGCTGGCGATCAGCAAGGGCCTGGACCGCGACCGCGCGGTGGACGAGAGCGGGAACCAGACAAGCGTGTTCGGGCGCCTCGGCGCGCGGCCCCTGAACCTGCTCGAGCAGCGGAAGATGTACCTGCACAACGGGATGCCGTGGACGGTGACGAACGAGCCGGAGACGTCGCCTGAGCCGTACACGCTGGTGGAGACGAAGAAGGAAGAGGAGAAGCCGGCGGAGGGCGGCGGCGGTCGGCGGCGCGGGCGGTGAGATTGGGTTGGTCTTCAAGGGAGCACCAAAGTCCTCGGAACGACTTTGGTGGCTCGGAATCGGGCCCGGGGGGTAGCCGGTTCGTTGTCGATCCAAGATCGGGGCACGGCGAGGACGCCGTACCTCGGCACCCGAGACCGATGTGCGATCTGCATCATGCGTGCTTGGCTCGCCAGCGAGCGACGAATCTGTCGTACTGCTCTTTGGTGTCGATGCCTTCGTGGGAGGAGGGCATGACGGCGACGGCGATGGTGTGGCCGTGCTCCAGGGCGCGGAGTTGTTCGAGTTTTTCGGCGTGTTCGAGTGGGGTTGGGGGGAGGGCGGCGTAGTGCTTGAGGACCGCCGTGGTGTAGGTGTAGATGCCGACGTGGCGGAGGTGGGGTGGGGACGCGTCGGTGGTGGGGGTGTCGCGCGGGGGGGCATCGCGATGGTGCGGGATCGGGGCCCGCGAGAAATACAGCGCGGTGCTGTCGCGGCGCAGAACGCACTTGACGATGTTGGGGTCGCGGGGGTCTTGCGTTGGGCCGAAGGGTGTGGCGACGGTGCCGACGTCGGCACCCGTGCGTTCCAGAATTTCGATGGCGGCGTCGATGAGCGCGGCGTCGAGTTCGGGTTCGTCGCCCTGGACGTTCACGACGATGTGGTTGGGTTCGAGGTTGAGGAGGGTCGCGGCCTGGGCGAGGCGGGAGGTGCCGTTGGGGTGCGCGGGGTCGGTCATCACGCAGGGGGCGTGGAACGACTCACAGGCCTGGCGGACGCGGTCGTCGTCGGCGGCGATGACGACGCACTGGGCGCGGCGAGATTTCTGGGCGGATTCGTAGACATGCTGGATGAGCGGGCGGCCGGTGGCGCTGGCGAGGACCTTCTCGGGGAAGCGCGTGGAGCCGAGTCGGGCGGGGATGATGATGGTGGCGGGGGAGGGCACCTTGGGATGGTAATCGAGGGGGCGGGGGTGCTTTGGTTCGCTCGCCCATTTCATGGGCAAGAATGGATTGGGCGGGATTTCCAGACGCTGCGCGTCTGGCAACCATCGCTTAGCCCGCTTTGCGGGCTGGGGATCGCGGATGGGTGATGCGCGACGCGTGTGGTGTGATGTGTCACGCGAGACGGTTTCTGCGTGACGATTGATGTCACTTGATGCGGAGCCCGGGGATGTGGGGGAGGATGAGGAGGGTGAGGAGCATCACCAGCGCGATGCCGAGG
>CAYZFW010000350.1:0-3876 GCA_964477615.1 uncultured Phycisphaeraceae bacterium
ATGGTCGTGTTGGCCCCGATCTCCACTGCGTCACCGATCACCACGTCCCCGATGTGCGGCACTTTCACGATGCCGCGCCCATCGGGGCGAGGGCCGGTAGCCGAAGCCGTCGGCCCCGATCACCACGCCGGGGTGGATGATGCAGCCGTCGCCGATGGTGCAGCGGTCCTGCACCACGACGCCGGCGTGCAGCACCGTGCCAGCGCCGATGCGGACGTTCGAGCCGACGACCGCCTGCGCGTGGATGACGCTGCGGGCCCCGACCACGCTGCCCGGCCCGACCACGACGTGCGCGCCCAGCACCGCCGTGGGATCGACTCTCGCTTCAGGATGGATGCTGCGGTGCCCGGGCGTGGTCGGCACGGCCAGCGGATCGGGGGCGAGTTCACCCAGCAGTTCGATCATCGCGAGGTCGGCATCGGCGACGATGAGCAGCGCCCGGCGCGTGGGCCCGCCCCTGTCGCCGAACGCCGACGAGGCCTCGTCCCAGGCCCGCTTGCTCACCAGCGCGGCACCGGCATTGGAGGCCGCCCAGCGCGGCGCGTGCCGCGCCTCGCGCACAAACGTCACCGCGTCCGGCCCGGCGTCCTCGAGCGAGTCCAGCCGGCGCAGCGCGATGTCCGCCGGGCCGATGAGTTCGGCCTTGAACCGGGCCGCGAGCCCGCCGCTGGTCCAGGATGGCTGGCTTGCTCCGGACATCAGTTGCCGGGCTTCGTCGCAGGAGCGGGCGCGGGCGAGGAAGCCGCGCCGCCACCCATCCCCGTGGCCTTGAACTCGTTGTTCATCTGCGCCGCGATCTGGTCCGAGACGTCAATGTCCGCCGCGGCGAACATCACCCGCTTGTTCACCATCGCCGCCTGGGCCTGCTGCGGGTTGGCCTCCTCGGGGATCTTTTCCTTGCTGTCGTCGACGACGATCAGGTCGTAGCCGTTCTTCTTCGCGAACTCGCGGGTGGCCTCGCCGATCTTGTCGTACAGGTCCACCTGCATCGTCTTCTTCTTCTCTTCCGCGAGCACCTTCGCCGCCTGCGCCTCGGCCTGCACCTGGGCCGTCTGACGCAGCACTTCCTCACGCTTGGCCACGTACGAGGGCGTGCCCTTGATGAGGATGTTCAGCTCGTCACGCCCGGCCTTCAGGGCCTTGGCCCGCTCGTTCACGTTGTCCTCGAGGTTCTTGAGGAACCCCTCGAGCTGCCGCTCGCGGAAGGTCTTCTCGTCGAGCTGGTCGAGCACCTTGTTTAGATCAATCGTGCCCACCTTGCCTCCCGCGGCATAGGCCGCAGGGGCCAGGGCCAGCGAGGCCAGGGCGAACACGAAGGCACCGAGCGAGAGAAGGACGGACTGCTTGATCCGCATGGTCATGAACTCCGGGAAGTGATGTGCCGGCCTTGGTTGGCCGGGGCTGGGTCGATCTCGCCCCTCCAGACCCACGCGAAGGCGCGGGCGGAACGCGGGGGGCAGGAATGGTACGGCGGCGTGACGTCCCCTGCACCTTGTGGGCCGTGTCCCACGACCTTGCTGCCCGGGAATCGCCCACCGCCGCGTACGCCAACCGGCCTCACGCATATTTATGCCAATTGCGGATTACTCACTGCCCCAGCCCCCGCAGAACCACCGTCGCGTACGCCCCGCGCGGCAGGCTGAACCGCACCGTCCGCTTCCACAGCGCCGCGTTCGCCGAGAGCTCATCCGCGACCGGTTCAAAGATCGAGAACCCCGACGCCCGCACGCACAGCGGGCGCTCCGCCGTGCCGAAGGCGGGTCTGCGCAGGCCCGGGATGCGCAGATCGCCAAGACTCAGCCCCTCGTCTTTCAGCACTGTTTCAAGCGCCGCGCCCCACGGCTCATGCAGGGTGATCCCCTCGCCGGGCATCGGCACCCGCAGCGAGCGCCACGCCCCGTCGAGCGCCGCGGCGGGTGGGAAGAGCATCGCGCCGAACTCATCATCCGCCTCGTAGCACCGCGGCGAGGACTGCCGCGCCAGCCGCGCCGCCACCGCGTTCCACAGCCACGACTGATACGCCTCCACGCACATCGTCTGCATGAAGTGGGGGAGGGCCGCGAAGGCGTCACGCGGTTGCTTCCCGGCCGCCAGTGCCTCGACCGCCGCCCGCTCGGGGCGTTTGGGCAGCAGCGGGAGCATCGCATCCCAGTTACCCCAGTGGGTCGCCGCGGCCCGGGTGAAGTCACGCCACGTGCCGCTGTCCTTCCGCGCCGGCGAGGCGAGGAGGAGTTTGAGCGCCCCATCGAAATCCCCCGCAACAAGCCGCCGCGCCGCGAAGCCCTCCCCGTGGCGCGCCGAGCCGAAGCGCTGGTCGCCGAAGTAGTTCACGAGCACGAGGTCCGTCGGCGACTCTGCATCGGCGAGCGCTTTCACACGCTGGTCCATCGCGCCGAAGTCACGCCGTTGCAGCCGGCGCACCACGATCTCAAACCGATTGGCCTCGATCAGGTCCGCGCTCACCGCCGCAGCGCCGAACCCCAGCCGTGTCGCACCCCAGCCCTGCCCCGACAGTTCTCCCGCCAATGCCGCGCTCCCGGCCCGCGAATCCACCCGCAGCGACACCAGCTGCGTCGTCACCGCGTGCCGGTCCTTCAGCCCCGTGTAACTCACCTGGCTCGCCTTCACCTTCGCGGCCCGGGCAAAGTACGCGCACGCGTCCGGCGTCGTGATCGACGTCTTGCTCAGCCGGTACACCGCATGCAGGCGCATCGCCGACCACTCGGGCGACAACCCCCCACGAAACTCGGGGGACACCTCCTCGTCCACTTTGAAGTCCTCGGGGATGCGCCGGATGGTCATAGGGGGCGGATGGTACGGCGTGCCGCGCGAGCCGCCGCCCCCGCGGCGCACATTCCCGGACGCTCCCCAAACCGGGCGGATTTCCGCCCCTTCCATCGACCGCCGAACACCAATCTTGGCCCAGCAGCGCCGATGTTGATGGTGACCGATCAACCGCCCACTACGCTTGATCCCGACCCGCGTGAGGGCAAGCACGCGCCATGGCCGACCCGAGGAGAGCCGCACCGATGACATGGTTTCGTTCCATCGCGCCCGTTTGCGCCGCGACTCTGCTCGCCGCGGCGGTGGGCCGCGCCCCCGCCGGGGCGGCGTTCCCCGTTGGGTTCATCGACACGCCGCTGGGCATCCCCTTTGTGCAGCCGGTGGGACTCACCTTCTCCGCCTCGGGCCGGATGTTCGTGTGGGAGAAGATCGGCAAGGTGTGGATCGTCGAGAACGGCGTCAAACTCCCCGATCCCCTCATCGACCTCACGCAAGAAGTCGGCAACTGGCGCGACTTCGGCCTCCTGGGCTTCGCCCTCGACCCCGACTACGAGACCAACGGCCGCTTCTACCTCTCGTACGTCGTTGATTACCACCACGCCAAGAACTTCGGCACGCCGAATTACAACCCCAACACCGACGAGTACTTCGTCGACACCATCGCCCGCGTGACGCGCTACACCGCCACCAGCGCCAGCGGCCTCCGCATCGCCGACCCTGCCTCGCGCACCGTCCTCATCGGCGAATCGCTCACCACCGGCATCCCCATCCTCCACCAGTCCCACGGCCCAGGCACCCTCGCCTTCGGGCACGACGGAACCCTGCTCGTCTCCACCGGCGACGGTGCCAGTTTCTCCGTCGCCGACGACGGCGGCCCCAACGTCGGCTCCTCCAACACCGCCCTCGCCGACGGCATCATCACGCCGAACGAAGACGTCGGCGCCTACCGCGCCCAGCAGGTCGATTCGCTCAACGGCAAGATCCTCCGCATCGACCCCAACACCGGCAACGGCGTCGCGTCGAATCCGTACTTCGACGCCGCCCAGCCCCGCGCCCCGCGCTCGCGCGTCTACGCCTCGGGCCTGCGCAACC
>CAYZFW010000351.1:0-3843 GCA_964477615.1 uncultured Phycisphaeraceae bacterium
CTCGGCGTCTTCGTTGAAGTGACCCCACGGGGATTCGAACCCCGGTTTCAAGGATGAGAACCTTGCGTCCTGGACCGGGCTAGACGATGGGGCCGGGTCGATTCCGATACCGAATCATTCGGCCAGGAAGGGAGGGAGTATACGCCGGACCCGCGTGGGTTTTCAAGCGCCCGGACTTCGCCGGGCACCCCTGCCCCACGCCTTCGGCTGGCGGCGAACCTACCCTTTGCCCCTATGCCGATGCCCAAGAAGAAAGCCGGGACTCCTGCCAAGAAGCCGACCGTGAAGAAAGCGGCCGGCACCGGTTCTGCCGCAACAAAGAAGAAAGCACCCCGCAAGGCCGCGGGCACCGCCGAGGCAGCCTCGGCGAAGGGCGCGTCCGCTGGCGGCGGGAGGAAATCCGACCTCGCGCGACAGCACGAGCGGGCGTTGAAGTTCGCCATCGACGCCGCGAGGCTGCTCGCCGACGACAAGTGCCGTGACGTGGTGGTGCTCGATGTCCGTGGGTGCAGCCAGGTCACGGACTTCACCGTCGTCGCCACCGGCACCTCCGACCGCCAGATGAAGTCCGCCGGCGAGCACGTCGACAAGATGGGCGAGAAGACAGGGATGCGCCTGTACCGGCACAATCTCAAAGAGGCGAACCCGACGTGGGTGATCCTCGACTTCGTCGACGTGGTCCTGCACATCTTCGAGCCCGAATCTCGCCTGTATTACGACATCGAGATGCTCTGGGGCGACGCCCCCCGCGTGGCGTGGGAGCGGGCTTCGGACCTGAAGGCCAGACGCGACGCCGAGGAGAACGCCGAGCCGATGCCGACGCGGAACCGCGCGGGACTAAGGCGGGGTGAGGTGCTGTAGCACCCAAGCATCGTTTCACGATGCTCGATGCTCGGCTTCAGAGACGGGCGTCGTGCCGCACCAGTGGGCGTCGCTTCCAGATCGCAAGGCACTTCCGATCGGCAGTCTCCAGCCCTGTCACGGTGACGGTTTGCATTCGCAGACAGAGATGAGCAACCCGCACGCACTGCCCAGCGAATACATGGCTGTGCCGATCACTCGCTTGGCAATCTCCGGAATCTCTCGGCGGTCCGCCGCCACATGCCTGCTGGCACTCCAGAACGCGGCGTTCGCGTGGAACCCGGACTGGCTTCGAACCGCGAGTGAACTCCGTGGCATTTCCGACGCCGCGAAGGCCTATCGAAGAAGCCACGGCGACTGGCCGCGGGATGACACACAATCCCGATGGTTTGAAAAACTCAGGAACGACAACTGGCTGGTTCCAGCATCGGAAGACGGCGAACCATGGAACGGCCCACTCGATTCGTGGGGCAACACCATCGAATACGTCCCGCCACCCGCCAACGACACTGCGGCACCATTGATCCGTTCGTGGGGCGAGGACGGGCACAACAATCTCGGAGCCGGCGATGATCTGACGGCGGGTCGTGAGGTCAACATCGGCTCGTATGGGAGACAACCTCCCGGACTCGCCGCCAATCTTGCGGTGGCTTCGATCTTCGTCCTCGTGATCGTCTTGGCGATCTGGTTCCGGCGAATCGCTCGTCTATCACCGTGGATGGCTGTCCTTTCAGTCCTCTGGATCGGCACGACGGCCGTACTTGTGTCCGAGCTCATGTGGCCCCGCAATCGCAGCCACGGATCACTCGCATTCGAGATTCGACGCTTGGGCGGAACCATGCAGATGATCGGATTGCTAGGCATACCCAGTCTGCTGATGCTCCGCGTGGCTTCGTCCCTGATGCAGCCCTCTTCCGAGAAGCCGGGCCAATGCCCGAACTGCCAATACGACACGACCGGTATCCCGACCAGCCGCTGCCCCGAATGCGGCCACCCGCAAGCCTCCTCGGTGGACCCACCTCCGGCCGAAAACCCCTGATATTCCCCAGAAAAGCAGGTGCAATACGCGGTCTTCCCCGGCGTTTGGCCACCGTCGCCTTCGCCCACCCGTGGGGGGTGGGCCGGGGCGCTTGGTCCCTGTCCGGCACCTCGTTCATTCCAAGGAGTCCACCATGAGCATCGCCGTCCGATCCCGCTTCCTCGCCGCTCTTGCCTCTCTCGCGCTCGTGTTCACCGCGAGCGTCCCGGCCCGCGCCGCCACCGAGACGGTCGACGTCGCCGCACGCATCGCGTTGATGAACACCGTCGCGATGAACACGACGAACGCGATCTCCGAGCGCCAGACCCGCGCCATCAACCGCATGACCGAACTCGACGCCCAGGGCAAGGCCGACCGCGTCATCCTCGGCGCGGCGCAGGCCGGCAAGCGCGCCGTGGGCGAGGCCCGCGAGCGCGGCGTCCGCGAGGTCCGCAAGATCGCCACCCGCACCCTCCAGCAGCTCACCCGCCAGGGCGCGAGCGCCGAGGTGAAGGCACAGGTCGAGGCCGCACGTGACGCCGCGCTGACCACGATCAACAACGCCGCTCTCGCCGCCCGCGAGGCGATCGGCGTCAAGGCCGATGAACTCACCGGCGCCGGCGGCTGATCCGCGCCGCCTTCAACGTCTCCATCCCGCCAATCCCAACGACCCTTTCTCCATCGCCCTGACACGCCCGGCCATGTGAGTCTCCCGGCCGGGCAACATTGAAACCACCCCTTGGGCGGCGGCCCGAGGGGTGTCGTCTTTCGGTCGATTGATCCGTGGGCCGATCCGCGTCGGTTTGTGTTCCGCCCCGATTTGCGGGACGATGCCCGCATGCCCAGCACGCGTGCCAAGCCGCCGACGAAGAAGACCACGAAAAAAGCCACCAAGAAGCCGGCAGCAAGGGCCGCGACCAAGGCCGCGGCCCCCAAACGATCCGCCCCGAAGCCCGGCGGCAAGGCCACGACCGCCGCCAAAGCCGCGGCACCTTCCGCCTCTTCGTCGCGGTTCTCAAAGAAGCCCTCCGGCGGAGCACGCGGAGTTCCCGCAGTCACTTCAAAGCAATCCAGAGCCACCGCCGCCAACCCCTACAGCGTTCACCCCGGCGTCCAGATGATGGTCAAGTGGGCCGCGGAACTGAAACCCAAGACCGGCCGCTCACTCGATGAATGGGTTGCGCTGCTGAAGAAAGACGCCCCCACCGCGTCCCAGGACCGTGTCGCCTTCCTGAAGTCAAAGCACGGCATGAACGCGAACGCGGCGTGGTGGATCGCCGAGCGCGCCGACGGCAAGGGCGCCGAGGACCTCGACCCCGACCTGTACCTCGCCGCGGCCCCGAAGTACGTCGACGAGCAGTTCGCGGGCAAGAAGTCCGCCCTGCGCCCGCTCTACGACGCACTGCTGTCGCTGTGCCTCTCGATGGACCCGCGTGCGCAGGCGTGCCCGTGCAAGACCATCGTGCCCATCTACATCGGGAACGTCGTGGCCCAGCTCAAAGCAGCAACCAACACCCGCATCGACCTCGGGCTCGCCCTGGGCGAGACCAAAGGCCAGGGCCGCCTCATCGAGACCGGCGGCTACGCCAAGAAAGACCGCCTCACCCACCACATCGAGATCACCAAGCCCGCAGACATCGACGACTTCGTGAAGAAGTGGCTCGCCGCCGCGTACGCCCGTGTGTGAGGCTGTGCCGACAGACCTCCGATGTGGTGCGCGATGTACCGGTTCGGGCATCGGAACACACCCCGAATTCCGCAAGCAAAGACCACTTGACCAATCCGCCACTCCGTCATTTCGCCCCCCTCCACTCCGCGTCCTCAGCGTCTCTGCGGTGAGTCTCCCCGATGATCTGGTTCGACGCCCATCTCGATCTTGCCTGCCTCGCCGTGTGCGGGCGAGACATGCTCGCGCCGCCCGAGGCCGTGACCCTCTTCATCCACACCCACGTGCGGGAAGACGC
>CAYZFW010000352.1:0-3840 GCA_964477615.1 uncultured Phycisphaeraceae bacterium
CGATGACCTTCTGCAGGGCGTTCCAATCGCCCAGGAAGTCGGGGATCAGGACTTCGATCGACATCCCGGGGCACTGCTCGCGCGAGCGGACGATGGTCTCGGCCCACAGCGCGGCCCCGCCGTCGTCGAGCTCGTCGCGGTTCACGCTCGTGATCACGATGTGCTTGAGTTTCGCGCCCTCCCACATCAGCCGCAGCGAATCGGCGACCCGGCGCGGCTCGTCCAGATCGAGCACCGGTGGCTTGCCGGTCTTGACGTTGCAGAAGCCGCACGAGCGGGTGCAGGTGTCGCCCAGGATCATGATCGTGGCGACGCCGCGGGACCAGCACTCCCCGAGGTTGGGGCACGAGGCCTCCTCGCAGACGGTGTGGAGCTTGTGGGTGTCGATGATGTTCTTGAGCTTGAGGTACTCGGCCCCGCCGGGCACCTTGGCGCGGAGCCACGCGGGCTTGCGCTTCGACTGGGCAAAGTGGGCGTTGGGGGTGTTGTTGATGACCCGGTCCGAGAGGCTGAGCACCGGCGCGCCGGCGTTGCGGACAGGATCGCCGCCGAGGGCGCGCGGGTGTCGGTCGAGGACGCGCTGCAGGCCGGTGGGGGACAGGCCTGTCGGGTGGACGGTCGGGTTCTCGGCGGGCGGGTGCATGAAGGCGGATGGTAGGACGCGCGTCTCGGCAGTGGCGCAAGAACCGTCCTGGCTCCGACCTTCTGATGACTGAGCCTAAGCAGCGTCAATCAACTGGGCCGCGAGAATCAGACGTGAGCGATCGAACTCCGGCGAGCCTGACAGACCGGGGCACATTCACGCACGGCCACCGGCGTTGGGACGAGCGGGCTGGATGCGACGCACGCGCATCGCGCACTTTGGTGCCCGAGGCGTATGATCCTCAACACCTGATCACTCGACTTCGGCGGAACGTTGAGCGATTCCGCCGCAGTTGAAACGAGCAAGCCACGCTCCGAGGAACAAATGCAACTTCGAAGTTCAGCGTGCTTCATGGTCGTGCTGCAGCTCTTGACGATTCCCGTGATCGTCCACGCCGCCAACCTCACCCGCTTCAACTCCCGAGCCTATGAGGTCCACACCGACCTGCCCCAGGCGGACGCGAAGCCGATCGCGGCGCATATGGACGCGGTGTTCGCCGAGTATGTCTCGCGGTTCAAGGACTTCCCGGCGCGGAACGCGATGCCGGTGCGGCTGCATTTGTTCGCCACCGAGAAAGCGTATCAGGCTTTTCTCAACGGGCGGAAGATCGAGGCGATGAACACCGCCGGGGTGTTCTACTTTGACGGCGACCAGGCCGGGCTCGCGACGTTCGTCGAGGACCAGAGCGAGCAGACGATGTACCACGTGCTGCAGCACGAGGGGTTCCACCAGTTCGCGTTCCTGCGGATGGGCGACTCGATCCCGACGTGGGTGAACGAGGGGCTGGCGGAGTACTTCGGGCAGAGCATCCTCGTGAAAGGGCGGATGCAGATGGGGGTGGCGCCGGAGAACCGCATCCAGGCGGTCGCGCTGGCGATCCGCAGCAAGACGTACTTCCCCTTCGACACGCTCATGAACATGAGCAGCGAAACGTGGAACGAGACGGTGAACAAGGGGAGTTCGCGTGCCGGGCTGCTGTACGACCAGTCGTGGAGCATGGCGCACTTTCTCGTTCACGCCGAGAAGGGCAAGTACGCCAAGGCCTTCGGCACCTACATCAAGCGGATGTCGGACGGGATGAACAGCCGCCAGGCGTTCACCGCGGCGTTCGGCGACGCCGCTTCCTACGAGCAGTTCGAGAACGCGTGGAAGACGTACGTCATGGAGGCCATGACGCCCGACGCCGTGTCGACCGCGATGGAGCGGCTGGAGTTCCTCGCGTGGGGTGCGAAGGAGCTCGCCGAGCGCGGCGTCGAGGTCGAGACGATGGACGATCTGAAGCGCGAACTGCAGGAACGCAAAGCGGAACTGACCATCATCCGCGAGGGCGTTCGGCGGAAACTCTCGGCGATGGACGAGGCGAACTTTGATCCGCCGCCGCGGGACGACGCGAAGAAGGCGACGTCGATCGAAGTACTAAAACCGCAGCGGCCCAAGTGGCCCGTGGGATTCCGCGTGAAGGGGCTGAAGGTGGGGCTGCGTGTGGTGTGGACGGAGACGGGGCGCGGGAGCGAGGGGGCTTGGCGGTCGCGGGTGGAGTTTGAGTAGGGAGGCACGGGGGCACGAAGGCAAGAGTCACGGAGTGGGGTTCCTGTGGTTTCGTTGCTACGCTGTGTGATTGTGCCCCTGAGCAATCCGCAGCCCTCATGAACGACATCCTCGACAGCCTGACCGACCACGCCCCGCAGCCCGCCGCACGTCGCGGCGCCGGTGGCGGTTCGCTGACCCCCGACACTTCCGCCGCCCTGCTCGCCGGGCTCACCGAGGCCCAGCAGAAGGCCGTGAAGACCACCGAAGGCCCGGTGCTGGTGCTGGCCGCGGCGGGGAGCGGGAAGACGCGGGTGATCACGCGCCGTGTGGCGTGGCTGCTGTCGATGGGCGTCCCGCCGTGGCAGATTCTGGCGCTCACGTTCACGAACAAGGCGGCGGGCGAGATGCGCGAGCGGGTGACGCACCTTGTGACCGAGGGACCCCTCGCACGTTCGGCGGCGGCGATGCCGGGCGGGGCCGATCGGCTGCTGCGCGGGCTCACCGTCACGACCTTCCATGCCCTGTGCGCGCGCCTGCTCCGCAAGTACGCGATGCTCATGGAGGGCAGGCCGGGCTGGGGGTTGAAGCACGATTTCACCATCTACGACAGCGACGACCAGGCGGCGATGGTGAAGCGGGTGATCGGCGAACTGGGGATGAGCACCAGCAACTGGCCGCCGCGGTCGGTGCTCTCGGCCATCTCGGGGGCGAAGAACGACCTGATGGACGCCAAGGCGTTCACAGCGTCGGCGTTCGACTTCAACTCGCGCTCGGTGGCGAAGATCTTCGAGGGTTACGAGAAGGGCCTGAAGGCCGCCAACGCGTGCGACTTCGACGACCTGCTGGTGCTCACCGTGCGGATGCTGAAAGAGAGCGACGAGGCCCGCGCCGAGGTGCAGGGGCGGTGGCGCTACCTGATGATCGACGAGTACCAGGACACGAACAAGGCGCAGTTCGTGCTGTCGACGCTCGTGGTCGGGCGCGAGGAAGGACGCCAGCCCAACGTGTGCGTCGTGGGTGATCCCGATCAGTCCATCTACGGCTGGCGCGGGGCGGACATCTCGAACATTCTCGATTTCGAGGAGACGTACCCGGGCGCGAAGGTGATCCCGCTGGGTGAGAACTTCCGCTCGCGGGCCCCGATTCTGCACGCCGCGGACACGCTGATCCGCAACAACAAGAAGCGCAAGCACAAGGACCTGTTCACGAAGAAACCCGGCGGGGAGAAGCCGTCGGTGGTGATCTGCCGCGACGAGCGGCACGAGGCGCACCTGGTGATGGAGTGGCTGCGGGCGGTCGTCGGGACAGCGCCGGCCGACGTGACCTGGAAAGACACGGCGGTCTTTTACCGCAACAACGCGCTCTCGCGCGTCATGGAAGACGCGCTCCGGGCCGCGTCGATCCCGTATGTCATCGCCCGCGGCACGGCGTTCTACCAGCGTGAAGAGGTGAAGGACGCCATCGCGTATCTGCGCGTCGTCGCCAATCCTGCCGACGATGTCTCGCTGCGGCGCATCGTCAACAAACCGGCCCGCAAGATCGGCCCCGCGGCGATCGAGCGGCTGGACGCCATCGCCGCGGCGCACAACGTGCCGCTGCTCGAGGCGATGCGCCAGTGCGCGTACACGGGGCTGGGCGGTGCGGAACTTGGTTCGATGGCGGTGAAC
>CAYZFW010000353.1:0-3823 GCA_964477615.1 uncultured Phycisphaeraceae bacterium
CCACCGCCACCACCGCCTCGGCCACCAAAGCCGCCGCCGCCGTAGCCGCCGCCACCACCGCCGCGGCGATGATCACCTCCGCCATAGCCGCCGCCGCGGCCACCACCAGAACCACCGGCACTGCCACCAAAGCCGCCGCCCTGGGCTTCACCCTCTGGTGCGCCGCCGCCACCGCCCTCGCCCAGGCCGACATCGTCCGCCCCCCAAAGGCCGAGGACCCCGAGGAAGTCTCCTTCCCCCTCACCCTCGGCGTGGGCATCCTCTGCATCCTCGTCGTCGCCGGCATCAACCTCATGCCCAGCCGACGCACCCACCAGGATTGAGTGAGGAAGGCAAGCAGGCACGGAGGCACGGAGGGAAGAGGCAAGGGATTGTGAAGACCGATCCGAATCTGTGCTTTGTGTTCTGTGCTCTGCGCTTTGCCAAACCTACCTGAACCGCACGCCAGCTTGCGCGTCTCACCCGCACCCCCGATGTCCTCCCCACGCCGGCCAATCACCGCCCTCATCGCCCTCAACGCGGCACTCCTGCTCGTGCTCGCGCTGGTGGTCCTCACGCCGCCCGCCGCCGCGCGGCAAGACGCAAACACCAGAGCCCGCGGCACCTACACCATGGTCGGCGGACGCATCACCGGCTCGCCCGAAAGCGCCATCTACATCGTCGACGCCGTCAACCAGGAACTCATCGCCACCAAGTGGGACCGCTCCCGCAAGGCGCTCCGCGGCCTGGGGTACCAATCGCTCGTCGGAGCCCGCCGCCCCACCGAGGCCCCTTCGGACCCCGGAAGGTAACCCGATGACCCCGCGCCCCACGAACACCTCGAGCACCGAAGTCCGCGCCCCGCGCAGCGCCACCGCCGCGCTCTGGGCCAGCGCCTTCATCCTGATCGCGCTCATCCTCACCCAGGCCGCCTCGCGCCACCCCGGCAACGCCGCCCTCGCCGGCGACGCCGCCAACGTCGCGGACCTCGCCGTCCTCACCGCCTCCGCGGGGACCGACGAGGACGTTCTGTGCATCCTCGACCAGCGCAACGAGACCCTTAGCGTCTTTGGCGTCGAGCAGGGCCGCAGCGTCCAACTGCTCCAGGTCCAGGACCTCCGCCAGGCCTTCACCCAGGCCCGCAACACCGCCGCGGGACGCTGAGGCCGCACAACGTGCCACCGGCTTCCCGTCCCCGGGAAGTCGGCGCTCAGGACGCGCCACCGCCCTGGAGTCCCGCGTTATCGGTCCCAAGATTTTGCTTCCCCCGTCCCCATTCCGGGGGTACATTAGAGGCATCGCACAGGTGCCCCGGCCCCCGATGGCCGCCACCACATCCCGATCCGTGACCCCTCACCGTTTGTTCACCTGAAGAAGAGGAGATCTGTCATGAACGCGCCCCGCGTCCGTTCCAGCGCCGCCGTTGCCGCCGCTGCGCTCGTCACCACTCTTGTCGGCACCGCCTCCGCCGCCGTCGTCACCTCGTGGACCTACCAGGGGTCCAACCTCGAGTTCGCCCGCAACGACGACGGCGACTTCTGGGGCGTTTACGACAACCCCTCCCCCAATATCGCCGGCACCCCCTTCAACAACGGCATCAAACTCGCCTCTGCCAACAGCGAAAGCCCCACCGTCTTCACCCTCTCCGGCGAAGACTACATCCCCACGCCCCCGCCACCCACCACCGGCAACACCGCCCTCCGCGGCAACCGCCTCATCATGTTCGGCACCGCCAGCATCGACGGCAGCCAGTGGCAGCACCCCGACGACACCATCCGAACCCAGTTCGAGTTCGGCTTCGGGTTCTCCGGCGGTGAGATCGACCTCTACGGCGTCGAGACGTCCTTCGGCCTCTTCAACGCGAGCGGCGACGGCATCGGCGGCGTCGGCTCCGGCACCAGCCTCGGCTTTTTCAGTGAGCCCGCGGGCTACGGCTTCGGCTTCAACTTCGTCGACCGCTTCGGCTTCGACATCACCTCCGCCGTCACCATCGCCTGGTCCGTCGCCATCTACTTCGACTGGACCAACTACGCCGGCAACGACACCCTCCAGTTCGACATCCCCCAGAACTCCGTCGACATCATCGCCGAAACCATCCCCACCCCCGGCACCGCTGGCCTCCTCGCCCTGGCCGCCGTCCCCTCGCTCCGCCGCCGCCGCTAAGCGACATCAACCATCAACACCCCAAAGCCCCGGCCCAGGACCCGGGGCTTTTTCACGCGCCAACACCCAACGCCCAACAATCCCAAACCACCCACACGCCGCGCATCCGGCGTTGCCATGTGCAATTTGCCCTTTGCCATTTCCCTCTCCCAGTTTGAGCTCTGAGATTTGAGCTTTGAGGCCCCCCATGCCCCCCACCAAAGTCACCCTCGCCGATCTCCCCCACGACACCCCGATGCCCCTCCTCGAGCGTCGCCGCATCATCGGCACGCACGCCATGATCTCACACGTCACCCTGCACAAGGGCTGCAAGGTGCCCCTCCACCACCACGAGAACGAACAGTTCTCCCACATCCTCACCGGCAAACTCCGCTTCACGTTCACCGAACCATCCACCAGCCCCAACGCCCCCGTGCCACTGATGTCGGTGTCCTCACCGACATCAGTGCTCCCCGAATTCCTCGACCTCAACCCCGGCGAAACCCTCCATCTCCCCCCCAACTGCCCCCACGCCGCCGAAGCCCTCGAACACACCACCGTCCTCGACATCTTCAGCCCCCCAAGCCAAACCACCGGCATCGACCGCAAGTGAAGACACGGCCCCCGCGTCATGTCCGACACTCGATGCCTTGATGCCTCAGGCCTCGATGCCTTCCCCCAGCATGCCCGAACTCCCCGAAGTCGAATCCGTCCGCCGCCAGCTCCACGACGCCATCGTGGGCCGCGTGATCGTCCGCGCCCAGCTCCGCCGCCCCGACTATCTCACCGTCATCGCCAACCCCGTGCCACGGCTTGGCGTCCGCGACAAGCCGTGCTCTCTTGCCCAAGACCCAAGCCTCAAGACCCAAGACCCTTCCCACCACCTCCTGCAAGCCCACCACGTCACCACCACCACCCGCAAGGGCAAGCAGCTCGCCATCCACACCGCCGAGGGCCCCGTCCTCCTCCTCCAACTCGGCATGTCCGGCGAAGTCCAGATCACCGCGCCGTCGGCATCTCCCCCTCCGAATGTGAGCTTTGCTGATTTGGCATCCCCGCCCCACACCCACGCCCTCTGGCAACTCGACAACCACACGCTCATCCGCTTCATCGACCCCCGACGCTTCGGCCACCTCACCTGGTTCCCCTCCCTCGATTCCCTCCACCACCACCGCTGGGACCACCTCGGCCCCGACGCCCTCACAATCACCCCCGCCGACCTCGCCGCCGCACTCCGCTCCACCACCCGCCACATCAAGGCCGCCCTGCTCGACCAGTCCCTCCTCGCCGGCGTCGGCAACATCTACGCCGACGAAGCCCTGCACCTCGCCCGCCTCCACCCCAAACGCCCCGCCCACCGCCTCACCGACGCCGAGATCACCCGCCTCGCCCACGCCGTCACCACAACCCTCGCCGCCGCCGTCCACGCCGGCGGCAGCACGATCTCAACCTACCGCTCCCCCGCCGGCGTCCCCGGCAACCACCAGGTTGCCCACCGCGTCTACGCCCGGGCCACCCAGCCCTGCCTCACCTGCACCACCCCCCTGAAGGCCCAGACCATCGCCCAGCGCACCACCACCTGGTGCCCCACCTGCCAGCCCTACCGGGCCCAACGCCCGTCGGCCCCCCCCCGCCCGCCCCCCCCCCCCCCCCCCAACCACCCCCCCCCCCCCCCGGGCCGGGGCCCTTAACTGTACACCCG
>CAYZFW010000354.1:0-3820 GCA_964477615.1 uncultured Phycisphaeraceae bacterium
CAGCCACGAGCCCCATCGGGGCGACACTTGTTCCATCCGGGGGCGGGAGGGAGAGTGGCGCAACCGCGCTCTTCACACCCGCCCGAATCCCGCTGTCGCGCCAACGAAAATCCGCCACATCGCCTCGGAAGGCTCTGCGGCGGCTTCGCACTCAATCCATCCATGAATCCCGATCGCGCCGATCAGTTGCGCTTCCGCCGCGCCGCCGCCGCGCCAACCACCGCCGCAGCCCCCGTCGCACCCGGCGACGGCACCGCCTCGAACGCCTTGATGTCGAACTTCAAGCGCTCGTCCAGGTTCCCACCCGGCGACGTCTGCCCCTGCTGGTACGTGAACGACAGCCGCACCTGACCGCTCAGCGTCCACGCGAACGCCGACATGTCGCTGTCGGAAAGCAGGTACTGCCGCACCAGCCCGCCCGTGCCCGTCCCGATCCAGTTGCTCACAAGATCAACCAGCGACCCCGTGGTCGTCGCCGAGGACGAGCTGAACGAGAGGTTCGTCACCGCGGCCGAGCCGCTGGCGATGTTCACCGGGTTCATGTCCCCCGTGACCACGAACAGTTCCAGCGCGTTGAACGGGCGCAGCGGGCTCGCCCCGTTGAACGGCGTGCTCCAGCTCACGGTGGACGCGGCGCCGCCCGCGTCGGGCGTCAGGGTGAACGACCAGCCCGAAGCGGGGCTGAAGTCCAGCGCGAAATCGAACAGCACGCCGTTCACCTGGTTGTGGTTCCCCAGGTTCGCCGTCTGCACCAGCGTCGACGCAGAGACGTTCGATGACGTCGCGATCATCTGGTCCCAGTTCGTGTTCGACACGCGGTACCGCGCGTCCATCACCGTCCCGGCATTGGTGTAGCCCGACAGCGAGTCATTGAGGCTGATGAGGGCGCCCTGCGACGTGGAAGCCGCGAGCGTGACGAAAAGAGCGATGGGAGCCGTGTACTTGTGCATGGTGTTGCTCGGTGTGAAGAAGTGAAGTTGAATCGTTGGAATCGAGACGGACAGCGTTGGGTCAGCTTTCTGGCCCGATGCGGGAAGCGTGTGTTTCGCGCGTGTGCAGCTGGAGACGGCGAGGTTCAGCGCCGCCGGCGCAGCGCCGCCAGCGCGCCGACTGCCAGCACCCCCGCGGAGCCCGGCGTCGGCACGCCAACCTTGAACTGATACATCGGGTCCGAGCCCGCGGTCCCAGGCCCCGCCAGCAGTGCCTTGGCCACCACGGTGAAGCCGAACTTCAGGTTCGGATCAGTGATGCCCCAGTACTCCGCGTTCGAGTCGCCCACCAGCTCGTTCCAGGTGTAGTCGACGCCCACGCCGTTGAACGCGAGGTCGATCTGGATCTCCGAGAGCTCGCTCGCCGTCCCGGCGCTGTCACGCACCCGCGCGAAGAGCACCTCGGGCGACGCCGGCACCGCCCGCGTCAGCGAGCCGATGCCGCTCAGGTCGAGCGTCGCCTGGCTCAGCGACGCGTCGAACGTGAACGTCACATCGTGCACGTTGCTCGAGTTCCACTTGTTCTGCCCGACCGCGCCGATGGGCAGGTCGGCCCCGTTCACGATGGCCCGCTCCCAGTCGCCGTTGGTCTCCGCGTTGCCCCAGCGGACGTTGCCGCCAAAGGTCTTCGTGAAGTTGCCCCCATTCTGGTACGCGATGAAGTCCGCATCAGAAGCGAACGTGATCACCGCACCCTGGCTGGAAGCGGCCACAAGCGACAACGCGCAGACGGCAAGCGCGGGAACGGCGGAACGAATGGACAACATGGAACGAACCCTCCTGGGCCCCAACCGGGGCGACGTGTTTCCTTCCGCGTCGGATTCCTGGTCCGACACGACACAGACCACCGGACGGCCTGCGAACACCATCATGCCAGCGACCCGCCGGAAGTCAACCTCTCGAAAAGCCCCTCAGCGTGAAATTCGCGCAAGACCGCACGCGGCCCCGCAATCCATGGCTTTATCGGGCACTCCGCGCCGCAAGAAAAAGACACGTCACGACTCCTCCACCACACCCTCCTCGTACGCCGTCACCAGCCGGTCCAGGTCCGCAATCTCCCGCCGGATCGCCTCGCCGCGGTGCGTATCCCCGATCGTCCTCGGCGAGGGGTACTCCCGGATCGTCGTCATCTTCGGCACGATGTCCGCACCCGACGACACCACCTGCTCCACGCTCTCAAACCTCGAGTGCTCCGCAAGATCGATCCGATCCGGCGCCAGCACCAGCGTGTACCCGCGGTCCCCGTACGCCTCCGAGAACGCCCCGTCAATCGTCACGGCGTTCCCGCCCCGCTTCACCGGCTTCTCGCCCTTCTCCACCTTCACCGGCACGTGCCCGTTGACGATCAGCACGTCGTCGCCCATGCCGAACAGCCGCCCCATCCGCTTCGTGAACTCCGCGTCGTGGATGAGATCGAAGTAGGCGTTCTTCTTCTCCTCCTTCGCGGTCTTGTCCGCGACGAAGTGCCCCTCGAACGTCGCCAGTTTGTCCTTGCCAAACAGCGGGCTCCGCGGGCTGCCCCACATGTACCACAGCCAGTCGGCGTCGCCGTCGCGCCCTTCCGCGCCCTTGCGGAACGCCCGCCGCACCACCGTCGCCAGCGCGTCCATCAGGTCGCGCCCGCTCCGCTTCACGCCGTCTACTTCAAGTTCCAGCGGGTTCCCCTCGCCGTCCACCGGCACGCACGCGTGGAAGATGAGCACATCGTCCCGCCGCGTCCACATCCCGCCCTTCTTGACCACCCAACTCATGTGCTCCCACAGTTTCTGGCTGGACGTGAACGACGCCCGCACCCGGTCCATGCACTCCTTCTCCTGAGCCGAGTACTCGTACGGGTTGTTCGGATCGATGGTCGGCAAGCGCCGGTCCAGCATCGGATGAACGACACCATCAATCGTCACCGTCCCCGCCGCGTGGTCGATCCGGTGCAGCAGCCGCCGGTGATCGAGCCCCCACTCCGGGTGCTTCTCGATCAGTCTCCCCTCGGCCTTGAACTGCATGATCGCGATGGCCTTCTGCATCCGCGCCACCGTCAACGCATCGCGCCACCCGTCCCCCTTGGGCTCGAAGTGCTCGCACGGATCATCGCCGTAGCACTCGCGCACGAGTTTCTCCAGCGGCGTGGTCATGATCCCGTAGCCCTCTTCCAGCTGCGCCGCCCGCCGGTACCGCGCGCTGAACCGCAGCGCCGTGAGCAAACTCGCGTCCTCACCCAGGCACGCCCCCATCCAGATCGTGTCGTGGTTGCCCCACAAGAGCGACACGTTCGGCTGCACCATCAGATAGTCGATCACTTTGTCCAAGCGCGGCCCGCGGTCGCCCAGGTCTCCCGCCACGATCAACTCCGCCACCGACAGGTTCCGGATCAGCCGCGACGCCGCCCGCACCGCCAGCCAGTCCCGCCCGTGCGCCGCCAGCCCGTCGACAATCGCCGCGAGGTACTTCCGTCCCCGCCCCGACCCCGGCTCGCCCCACAGTTCGAGGAACAGTTCACGGAACTCCGCCGGCATCAGCTCGCGCACCTCCACACGCCGGTACCCCCGAGCGAGCGCCCGAACGATCTCGAACTGCATCTCCAAAGTCCGCAGCACCCACGCCCGCCGCTCGCCCGAAGCCTCCAGCCCGCCGTGCTTCTTCGCGATCACCTCCCTCGGGTAGTACAAGGTCGCCAGGAACTCACGCAGCAGATCGCCCCCCAGCCTTGCCCGGAACAGCTCGTCCACCAGGGGCCGCAGCGACCCCGACGCGTTGTTGATCACGTGCCGCAGCTTTGCGTGCTCCCCGTGCACGTCCGACAGCACGTGGACCGTCCCCATCGGCAGCCCCAAAAC
>CAYZFW010000355.1:0-3819 GCA_964477615.1 uncultured Phycisphaeraceae bacterium
CTGGGTCTTGGGTCATGAGTCTTGAGGTGGGGTCCCTGGAAACGAAAACCGGCCCGCTTCACGCGGACCGGTTCGTGGTTCTTGGGAGTTCTGCGTGCGACACTTCGCTTGGCCCAGTGGCGGCCTCGCTTCCGGGGTCGCGGCTAGATGCTCTGCCCGAACTTGCCCAGGAAGATGGTGAGGTCGATGGTGTTGACCGCGCCGTCGCCGTTGAGATCGCCGGTGCTGGGGCAGCGGCCCGAGGCGCCGAAGTTGCCCAGGAAGGCGGTGAGGTCGAGGGTGTTGACCGAGCCGTCGCCGTTGAGGTCGCCCAGGATGAAGTTGGCGACGTTGCCGTTGGAGACGTCGAGGGTCTGCGGCGGGCTCATGCCGGTGGCGATCCACGCGTTGTACATGGTGGCCCCGGCGCTGTTGGTGGTGTTGTTATTGAGGAGGAACTCGATGTACTCGCGGGAGGCGATCTGGTGGAGGAACCGCACCTCGACGAACTTGGCGCCGTCGGGGATCAGGTAGCAGGTGTCGTCCCAGTGCTGGCCGTCGGCGTAGGTGTAGCCGACGGGCTCGGCGCCCACGGCGGCGAAGGCCGCGTTGGTGAACCCGCGGGGCGGGATGCGGTTATCGAAGAGGCGCTTGTTGACCAGCGCCAGGTTGAACGCCGGGCCTTCGGGCAGGCCGGTCTGGGCGGCCATGTACGAGTCGAGGCCGTGCTTGACTTCGTACACCTTGGTGCCGGCGGTGGTGAGGGTGGCGGTGGTGGAGTTGTAGTTGCCGCTCTCGCCGATGAGGGCCATGTTCTGATCGAAGAACTTGACGTTGATCCAAGCGCGCCGGCCCTCGGGGTAGCCGGTGAAGAGCTTGTGCCCGCACTGGTTGGTGATGCGGACTCGCAGCTCAGCGCCCTGCTGCGTCACCGTCATGTCGGTCGCGTTCTGGAGCATCATCTCGACGTCGGACTTGGCGCGGTCGAGCGCCTGCATCTGATACTGCACCAAGTCGCCGGAATAAAGGTGCTGGATCACGTCGATCATCCAGCGGTTCGAGCCGGTGAAGCCGTGGTAGGGGAGGTCGTTGCGCTCGGGGCCTTCGAAGTCAGGCTGGCAGCCGAAGCCCGTCTGGTCGGGCATGTGGCAGTCCTGGCACTGCGAGACCGTGGTGATGTTGCCGCCGAAGCGGCCGCCCATGTCGACGCCCGCGGGGAACGAGCTGTTGAGCCACTCGCTGTACGTGCGCTGCTCAGGGAACATGTCGTGCGGGTTGCCCGTGGGGTGGGGCTGGCCGACGGGATTCAGGATGAGGTCGCCGTTGGGCTGCTTGGAGAAGACGGGGTTCGAGACGTCGTGGCAGGTGGCGCACATCTGGGCCGTCTTGTGGAACGGCGAAACCAGATAGGGGTGGAAGCCCGGCCACTGCCCGTTGGGGGTCGATGCCCAGTCGGCGTCGAGGTCGTTGGGAGCGCGGCGACGGTCCTGCGGGTCGATGACGTACTGGGCGTTGCCGCGGCCGACGGGTGGATTCGTCAGCGCCGCGAGGATGGGCAGGTCTTCCACGGGCGATTGACCCGCGGAATAGACCGGGTCGACGTTGCGGTGGCAGAAGTGGCACGAGACGCCCGCGTTGAAATCCGCGGCGGTGAGGTTCGAGCCGTCGGGCGCGCCCGAGACGCGGCCTTCGAGGAACGCCGCGGGGGCGTGGCACTTCAGGCAGAACTCGCCCGATCCGGTGGCGTCCTGATTCGCCACGGCCAAGGCGGCGAGGAACAGCGGGTCACGCGCCGAGTGGGCGTGCATCGAGCCAGCCCAGCGCCCCGGGGCTCGGAAGTCGGGCTCGGTGAACTCCGGGGGGAGCTGGTAATCCGCGTGGCAGAACTGGCAGTTATTGAAGTTGCGGAAAACGGCGTAGCCGCCCGAGTTGTTGGGCGGCGAGCCACCGGTCGTGAAGTCGGCGGCGGTGGTCGGAAGCGGCAACGGGCGGGCCGACGCCGCGGCGGCGAGGGACAGCGCTCCGACAAGCGCGAAGGCGGCGACAGCAACCCGTTTGGTGACGGTCAGGGACATAGCGTGTTTCATCGACTTTCCGGGCGCGGGGGTTCTCTCACGTGCAGGAAGGCGGCCCAAAGTGCCCTATGGGGCCGTCCTGCTCCAACTGAAATGTAGACCGGGGTTGCGGGCATTCCACTGGATTCACCCAGACGGACCGAGGATTGGGTTGTCCAAAATCAGGATGCGCCGGGGGTGGGGCCGATAAGTGGGGTATGGCTCAAGTCGCTGATGACGCGCGCGCACGCCGCGCCGTGGAACGTTCTCGTGTCCCCGCCTCCCGCAAGGGTGCCGCTGCCACCCCCGAGGGCGGTGACGTGTCCCCATCAAACGCCGCCCGCCTGCTGTGGCTGGGTGGCCTGGGCGCGTGGGTGTTCGTGGTGCTGAGCATGGTGTCGTTTGACCCGGCCGACCCGCCGGGCAAGGCGGTCGCGCCGGTGCGGGACCTCCACGAGATCACCAACTGGGGCCGCCAGGTCGGCGCGTGGGTGTCGCACGAAGTCTTTACCGTCATCGGCTCGGGGGCGTGGATCGTGGCCCTGGCAGTGGGGGGGCTGCTGTTCCAGGTGGCGTTCCGCGGACCGGTGAAGCAGGTCGTGATTCGCGGGCTGGGTGTGTTGATCCTCGCGGTGTCATTCTCGGCGTTCCACGCGCTCATTGCACCGACGTGGAGCTCCCTGCCGCAGGGCGGCGGCGGTCTGGTGGGCATCGCGGCGGTCCACGAACTCACGCTGCGTTTCGGGTTCATCGGGACCTCGATGTGGCTGCTGCTCGCGGGCTTTGTGGGCGCGACGGTGGCGTTTGACCACTATGTCGTCACCGTGCCGAGGGAGATGTGGCGGCGGTCGCGTCCGGCGCTGGGCGTCGCGGCGGGTGCGGCGCGGTACGTCGGCGGCAAGATGGTGCGCGTGCCGGCGGGAGGCGTGGCCGGGTTGCGCATCAACGACGTCGACGACGACCGGAAGCTCCGCCTCGCGGGGCTGGGCGTTTCGCCGGATGGGACAATCGTCCCCGGCGGGCGTCTGAAGGGGAAGAAGAAGGTCGAGGAAGAGATCGAGCCGCTGGATGAAGACCTCGGCGGCCTCGGCGGCGGCGGGTCGTTCGACCCCGACGACGACTCAGCCAAGAAGAGGCCGAGCAAGGGCGCCGCGGTGCCGCTGGCCGACGCCGATGAGGACGACAATGAAGCGCTTGGCGAAGACGAGGAAGATGGCCTCGCCAACGCCCCGGCGGTCTTCGACGAGGCAAAGCTGCGCGAGAAGATCGCACGCCTGCCGGTGCAGTTCAACAACGCCAACAAGAAGTCCGCCAGCGAGAGCGACCTCGAGGCCCTGCGGAACCTCCGCCGCAGCGAGGAAGAAGCGGACAAGAACTACGTCTTCCCCGGCCTGGACCTGCTGTCCGAGCCGGAGCAGAACTTCTCCGCCGAGATGGAGGTGTACGTCCGCGAGCAGGCGACCGCGCTCGAGGCCGCGATGCACCAGTACGGCATCGACGGCGAGGTGGTGGGCATCGAGTCCGGCCCGGTGATCACGCTGTATCAGGTGCGGCTGGCACCCGGCACGAAGGTGTCGAGCATCCAGACGGTGTCGAGCGACATCGCGCGCTCGCTCAAGGCTGTGAACCTCCGCATCGTGCCCAACACCGAGGGGTTGGACACCGTGGGCGTCGAGGTGCCCAACCGCAAGAAGGAGAAGGTCCGCCTCAAGGAACTGATGACGGCGAGCGAGCTGACGGCCAAGATGAAGCTCCCGCTGTTCCTGGGCAAGGACGCCAGCGGCAA
>CAYZFW010000356.1:0-3802 GCA_964477615.1 uncultured Phycisphaeraceae bacterium
GTTGAAGTCGCTCTTCGCGACACCCAGGCCCTTGAGGTACTCACCCGCCGGCGACGCCTCGGCGATATCCCCCGCCGGGCTGATGTGGTCCGTCGTCACGCTGTCCGCAACGCTCACCAGCACCCGCGCCCCGCTGATCGAAGGCAGAGCGCCCTCCGGGGCTTTCTCCGTCATCCCCTCAAAGTACGGCGGGTTCTGGATGTACGTGCTCTTGTCGTTCCAGCCGTACAGATCACTCTTGCTCACCGGCACCGCGTTCCACGTCTCGTTGCTCGCAAAGACGTTCGCGTACTCCTTCTTGAACTGCTCCGGCGTCACCGCCATGTTCCGCACCTGCTCCACCTCAGCCTGAGAAGGCCAGATGTCCTTCAGGAACACCGGCTTCCCGTCCTTGCTCACCCCCAGCGGCTCGGTCGCCAGATCGATCGTCACGCTGCCCGCGATCGCGTACGCCACGCACAAAGGCGGGCTGGCCAGGTAGTTCGCCTTCACGTTCTGGTGTACGCGCCCCTCGAAGTTCCGGTTGCCGCTCAGCACGCTCGCGGCCACCAGATCACCCTCCTTGATCGCCGCCTCCACCTCCTCCGGCAGCGGCCCCGAGTTCCCGATGCACGTCGTGCAGCCGTAGCCCACCGTGTGGAACCCCAGCGCCTCAAGGTGCTCGGTCAGGCCCGCCTTGTTGTAGTACTCCGTCACCACCTTGGACCCCGGCGCCAGCGACGTCTTCACCCACGGCTTGGACCTCAGCCCCAGCGCGTTGGCCTTCTTCGCCACCAAGCCCGCCGCGATCATCACGTCCGGATTGCTCGTGTTCGTGCAACTCGTAATCGCGGCGATCACCACCGCCCCGTGGCTGATCTTGCTCGTCGATCCGTCCTTGTGCTTCACCGTGCCCGAAGCACCCAGGATCTTCTCGCCCGCCAGGCCGAACGCCGTGTTGCCCAAGGGCGCCGCGAGGCTCTTGAAGAACTCCGCCTTGACGCCCTTCAGATCAACCCGGTCCTGCGGCCGCTTCGGCCCCGCAAGGCTCGGCTGAACCGTGCCCAGATCAAGCTCCAGCAGATCGGTGAAGTCGGGCTGGGCGTTCTCGTCGTGCCACATCATGTTCGCCTTGGCGTACGCCTCGGTCAGCGCCGCCTGTTCGCCGCGCCCGGTGAACTTCAGGAACTCCACCGTCTTCGCATCGATCGGGAAGAACCCGACCGTCGCCCCGTACTCGGGTGCCATGTTGGCGATCGTCGCCCGGTCCGGGATGCTCAGCGCCGCCATGCCTGGGCCGAAGAACTCCACGAACTTCTCGACCACGCCCTTCTTCCGCAGCATCTGCGTGACGGTCAGCACCAAGTCGGTGGCGGTCGCCCCCTCGGGCAGCTTGCCCGTCAGTTTGAACCCGATCACCTCGGGCGTCATCATGTAGTACGGCTGCCCCAGCATCACCGCCTCGGCCTCGATCCCGCCCACACCCCAGCCCACCACCCCAAGCCCGTTGATCATCGTCGTGTGGCTGTCGGTCCCCACGCACGAATCCGGGTAAGCGGTGGGGCAGGCTTCCAGCCTGCCATCTGAAGCAGCGGCAGGCTGGAAGCCTGCCCCACCAGAAACCAGCGTCCCCGGCGACAGGTACTCCAGATTCACCTGGTGCACGATCCCCGTCGCCGGCGGCACACACCGGAAGTTCCGCAGGCTCTGCTGGCCCCACTTCAGGAACTCGTACCGCTCACGGTTCCGGCTGAACTCCTTGTCCGCATTGATCGAAAGCGCCACCTTGCTCCCGAACGCGTCCACCTGCACCGAGTGATCGATCACCAGATCGCACGGCACCAGTGGGTTGATCGCCGACGGATCACCACCCAGCTTCTTCATCGCGTCCCGCATCGCCGCCAGGTCCACCACGCAAGGCACCCCCGTGAAGTCCTGCAGCACCACCCGCCCAGGCATGAAGGGCAGCTCGACCTTCGCGGGCGACTTCGCGTTCCAGTTCGCCATCCCGATCACGTCGTCGTTGTTCACCACAAACCCGTCCACGTTCCGCAGCATCGCCTCCAGCAGCACCCGCAGCGAGTACGGCAGCCGCCCCACATGCCCCACCTTCTGCTGCACCAGCGCGTTCAGATCGAAGTAGGCGTACGTCTTGCCGTTGACACTGAGCGTCTTCTTGGAGTTGAAGGGGTTGGCGGTCATGGGGGTACTCCGTTGCGGGGTGCGGTCCTCGAGGCATCGATTCGACAACTGGAACACCGAAGCATCGCCCGTAGCCCGGTATGAATCAAGTCAATGATTCATAGATGTTCAATAGACATTATCAATGAGACGACCCCCCCACGGAGAACCCCGCCCTCCCACCAGTACGATGGTGCCATGTTCCCAGCCGATCCGGCGGCCAGCATCCCACAGCAACGCCCACGGGCCCGCTGCCCGCGCTGCGAATACGACCTCTCGGGCACCGTCGAGACTTGGAAAGGCGCACCCCCGCCCACCGAAGGCACCTGCAGCGAGTGCGGCCTGCGCGTCGTCTGGGCCAAGGTTCTCGCCGAGCCCGTGCCCCCGCGCTGGTTCGTCGAGGGCTCGCCGCACTTCTCGCTCTGGCGCGCCACCCTCACGGCGTTCATGATTTTCCGTCCCATCGCGTTCTGGAAGCGCGTGGAACTCGCCCACCGCGTCCGACTCTGGCGCCCCACGCTCATGCTCGCGGCCCTCCTAACCGCCGTGATCGGGGGCCGCGTGGCCCTGCAAGCGATCGTCGGCAGATTCCCCTGGCTCGAGGGTGTACTCACGGTCACCTCCGCGCCGTTCATGCCGCCCCGCACCGCCATCACGCCGCTGCTCTATGACACACACTTCCTGCTGGGCATCGTCATCTACGGCATCGCTCTGCCCTGGGTCCTCCTCGCCCTCAGCGTTGTCATCGGCGAGAGCCTGAAGAAGGCAAAGGTGCGCCCCAAGCACCTCGTCCGCGTTGCCCTCTACAACAGCATGGCCATCCCCATGCTGATCTTCCTCTTCAGCGCCCTCGGCCTGACCGCCACACTCCTCGGCGAGACCGCATGGAAAGGCGTCTGGCCCGCCGCGTTCACCCCGGTCATCGTCATACTCGAAGGTACCTGGACCATCCTGTACCTCGTCTACACCTTCGTGTGGTGGTGGTCCGCCTACCACAACTACATGCACCTCCGCCGAGCCTTCATCGGCGCGCTGCTGATGTTCACCTGCGCCATCCTCGCAACCGGAACCTGCGGCGGCATCCTGGCGGGGTGGGTTGGATACCTCATGCGGTAGCACCGATGAAACCACCCGCCCCACGTGATATCATCCGTCATGCCCACCAAAGACCCCCAAGGCTCGGAGCGGTATCCGCAAGGTGTCCCTCCCGCGTCGTCGCCGCGCGCAGGCGGTGGGGGCCCTCCCCCCGGCACCAACGGACCCGCCGGCGGCACACCCCCGCCCAGCACCTCCGATGAGTCATACGACGACGACGCCCTGGGGGGCTGCGTCTCGCCCCTCCTCGCCTCCGCCGCACGCACCAGCGTCGACACCGAGTTCTACTCCCCAGTCCCCGACGGCTACCGCTTTGGCCGCCACAAATACCTCGTCGTCCTCGGCACCGTCATCAGCGGCCTGGGCAAGGGCATCTTCGCCTCCAGCCTCGCCAAACTCCTCAAAGACAAAGGCCTCTCCATCGCCCCCATGAAGATGGAGGGCTACCTCAACATCGACGCCGGAACCCTGAACCCCTTCCGCCACGGCGAAGTCTTCGTCCTCGACGACGGCACCGAGTGCGACATGGACCTGGGCACCTACGAGC
>CAYZFW010000357.1:0-3783 GCA_964477615.1 uncultured Phycisphaeraceae bacterium
GATATCCGACCTGCGTCAGGCGGACGGGGTGATAGTGGACGTGGTGGGCCCTTCGACGCGGCTGGCGCGGGTTACCCGCGATGCGCAGGGGCGGCCGATCCCCGGGATGCAGCCCGAGCCGCTGAAGGTGGGCGACACGCTGGAGCTCAACGACCGGCGGGCGGTGGTGGTGGGGATCTGCCGCACGAGCCGGACGTTCCAGAGCCAGCCGGTGATCTACACGACGTATTCCCGGGCGACGAAATTTGCGCCGCGGGAGCGCAAGCTGCTGAGCTTCGTGCTGGCCTCGCCGCAGGAGGGCGTGACGGCGGAAGAGCTGACCGGGCGGATCGAGCGCGAGACGGGGCTGATGGCGCAGACGCGGAGCGAGTTCTCGTGGACGACGGTGATGTACTTCATCAAGTACACGGGCATCCCGATCAACTTCGGGATCGCGGTGGTGCTGGGGTTCCTGGTGGGGACGGCGATCGCGGGGCAGACGTTCTACAACTTCACGCTGGACAACCTGCGCCACTTCGGGGCGCTCAAGGCGATGGGCGCGGGGAACCTGAAACTGCTGCGGATGATCGTGCTGCAGGCGATCGTGGTGGGGCTGATCGGCTACGGGCTGGGGGTGGGGTTCGCGTCGCTGATCCCGCTTCTTTCGGGTCGGACGGAACTGGCGTTCCGGCTGCTCTGGCAGACGCTGGCGCTGACGGGCGGTGCGGTGACGGTGATCTGCATCATCGCGGCGCTGATCTCGATGGTGAAGGTGATCCGGCTGGAGCCGGCGATTGTGTTTAAGGGGTGACGGGGGCAGGCATCGAGGCATCCAGGCATCCAGGCATCCAGGCATCAAGGCATCAAGGCATCGAGGGGGATGCCGGGGGTGTTTCAAGCGCTGGCGTGTCCCGGAATGGGCTTGAAATTCTGCATGAACGGGGTTGACTTGCCGAATAGTGCGTAGTATCTTTACGGTGTAAAGTTCTTGCGTATGGCTCCGCTTCGTGCCTCCGTGCCTTTTCCCTCCGTGCCTTCTTGCTCGTCCTTCCCGCCCCCCATGACTTCCATCGACCGTCGAACCCGTGAGCGGCAGCAGGTGCAGGAGAAGATCCTGGACGCGGCGCGGGAGCAGTTTCTGGCGGGCGGCTATGAGGCGGTGAGTCTGCGGAAGATCGCCGAGGCGATCGAGTACACGGCCCCGGCGATCTACACGCACTTCAAGGACAAGACGGAGCTGCTGCGGGCGATGTGCCGGCGGGACTTCGAGGCGTTTGATGAGGTGTTCCTGAAGATCGCGAAGGTGGCGGACCCGGTCGAGCGGGTGTACCGGATGGGGCTGGCGTACATCAAGTACGCCCACGAGTATCCGAAGCACTACCGGTTCATGTTCATGACGCCGGGGCTGGGGGAGATCGTGCCGCCGACGGCGGAGGACATGGCGTGCATGAACGACCCTGACAAGGACTCGTACGCGTTTTTCGTGCAGACGGTGCGGCAGGCGGTGGAGGCGGGGCGGATGCGGGAGGAGTTTCACGACGCCGAGCTGGCGGCGCAGACGCTGTGGGCCGGGGTGCACGGCGTGGCGTCGTTGGAAGTGACGCACGCGGACTGCCCGTGGGTGAAGCTGCGCCCGCTGTCGAAAAGGTCGAAGGCGCTGTGTGCCGCGGTGCTGCGGGGGATGCTGCGAAATCCTGAGGAGCTGGAGGCCTTCGCATGACCTTTGTGGCATTGAGAATGCTGATGGGTGACCGGCTGAAGTACCTCGGCCTCGTGGCGGGGCTGGCGTTTGCGGCGATGCTGATCTCGCAGCAGGCATCGATCCTGGTGGGGCTGGCGGAGCAGACGGGGTCGTTCATCAAGGACACGTCGCAGGCGGACCTGTGGGTGATGGACCCGGAGGTGCGGTTTTCGCAGGATTCGCTGCCGCTGCAGGACACGGTGCTGCAGCGGGTGCGCGGGGTGACGGGCGTGGAGTGGGCGGTGCCGATGTACCAGGGGTTTTTGCGTCTGCGTCTGGACGACGGGACGCGGATGATCGCGATCCTGATCGGCCTGGACGACGCGACGCTGATGGGCGGCCCCCCGACGATGGTGAAGGGGCGGCTGGCGGACCTGCGGAACGACGCGGCGGTGCTGATCGACGAGGACGCGAAGAACACGAAGATGAAGATGCGCCGCGGCGGGAACGGACGCGGCAACGTCGGGCTCGACGTCGGCGACCGCTTCACGATCAACGATCAGGACGCGCGGGTGGTGGGGACGTACCGGGCGAGCAAGTCGTTCTTCTGGGAGCCGGTGGTGTACACGACGTACTCGCGGGCGCTGCGGTACGCGCCGCGGGAGCGGAAGCTGCTGACCTACGTGATGGTGAAGCTGCGGCCGGGCGTGGACGTGGATGCTGCGGCGGCGGCGATCCGCGAGGCCACGGGCTTGGAGGCGCGCACGAACGCGCAGTTCGCGAAGCTCACGGCGGACTACATCCTGAAAGAGACCGGCATTCTCGTGAACTTCGGGCTGGCGGTGGGGCTTGGGTTCGTGATCGGGGCGCTGGTGTCGGGGCAGATGCTCTACAATTTCACGCTGGACAACATCCGGCACTTCGGGGCGCTGCGGGCGATGGGCGCGGGCGACTTCACGCTGCTGAAGATGATTTTCACGCAGTCGGTGACGGTGGGGGCGCTGGGCTATGGTGTGGGGATCGGGGCGGGGAGTCTGCTTGGGAAACTCGTCGGGGACGCGGGGCTGGCGTTTGCGATGCCGTGGCAGATCCCGGTGCTCGCGGCGGGGGCGATCCTGTTGATGTGTTTGATGGCCGGGGCGCTGAGCGCGGTGCGGGTGCTTGGGCAGGAGCCGGGGATTGTGTTCAAGGGGTGAGAGGAAGGCATCGAGGCATCCAGGCATCAAGGCATCAAGGACGGAGTTGGAGAGGATTTGGTGATTGGGAATCTGTGTGGTGAGTGGGATCGAAGGTTGGAGTGGTTTCTGAGATTGGGGACCTGACGTGAGCACTGTGACGGACAACGTGGTTCGCGTGAACGCTCCGCCACCGGCGGGAGCGAAGTTGGCCGTGGAGTGCCGCGGGGTGACGAAGCGGTACGGGAGCGGTCAGGCGGCGGTGATGGCGCTGCGGGGTGTTGATCTTTCGATCGCGTGCGGCGAGCTGATGATGCTGGTGGGGCCCTCGGGGTGCGGGAAGACGACGCTGATCAGCGTGATCGCGGGGATTCTGGACCGCGACGAGGGGGACTGCCGCGTGTTCGATCAGGATTTTTCGAGCATGAGCCAGCGGGCACGGACGCTGTGGCGGGGATCGAACATCGGCTTTGTGTTCCAGGCGTTCAACCTGCTTCCGACGCTGAACGCGGCGGAGAACGTGGCGGTGCCCCTGATGATCCTCGGGGAGGGGCGGGGCGCAGCGGTGAAGAAGGGGAAGGAGATGCTGGAGCGCGTCGGGTTGGGTGAGCGGTGGAAGAGCCTGCCGAGCCAGCTTTCGGGCGGTCAGCAGCAGCGTGTGGCGATTGCGCGGGCGCTGGTGCACGGGCCGAAGTTGATCGTGTGCGACGAACCCACGAGCGCGCTGGATCACGACACGGGGCACGTGATCATGCGGCTGATGAAGACGGTTGCGGTGCGCGAGGACCGGGCGCTGGTGATCGTGACGCACGATGCCCGCATCTTCGGGTTTGCCGACCGGATCGCGCGGATGGACGACGGGCGCGTGGAGCGGGTGGTGCGCGAGCCGGGGGAGTTGGCGTCTTAGAATTGCAAAGCACAGAGCACAGAGCACAGAGCACAGAGCAC
>CAYZFW010000358.1:0-3771 GCA_964477615.1 uncultured Phycisphaeraceae bacterium
GGTCGCCTCGTAGTAGCCGTCGCTCAGCAGCACGAACATGTCGCCGGGGTTGAAGCGGTACTCGGGGACGTGGTCGAAGGCGAAGTTTGGGTCGATGCCGAAGGGCATGGCGTTGGCGCACGACTCGATCAGGGCGTCGGGGGCGGCGGCGTCGGCCCGCAGGAACAGGATCGGAGCCTGCCCCGCCGAGACGTACGTGAGTTCGTGCCGCGCCGCGTCGAGGTTGCCGATGAACGCCGTGACGAACCGCCCGGCTGGGAGGTCGTTGCACAACTGCGCGTTGATCTCGAACGCCGTGTGGTCCACTTCCGCGTCCATGCGGCAGGCGATCCGCAGCATCGCCAGCACCTGCGTCACCGACAACGCCGGCCCGATGCCGTGCCCCGTCGCGTCGGCCATGAACAGCACGGCGCTGTGCGTCTTGACCGGCTGATCGCCGATGACGCACACAGTGGGCTTGCGCAGGATCATGTCGTAGGCGTCGCCGCCCGTCTCGTCGGCGGGGAACGAGTGCCCAGCAACGTCGTAGCCGGGGAGTTCGGGCAGGCACGCCGGGAGCGTCGCCTGTTGGATGGCGCGGGCACCCTGCAGCGCCGCGGCGTACCGTTCCTTCTGACGCCGCTCCTCGATCAGCGCCGCACGCTTGAGCGCCACGGCGGCTTGGTCAGCCAGGTGCATCGCCACCGTCTCGTCGTCGATCCCGAACGTCCCGCCCTTGTCCAGATGCTTGTTCAGCACCTGCGCGACGCCGGCGAGCTGGCCCTCGAAATCCACCAGCGGGATCGTCAGGAGGCAGCGCGTGCGGTAGCCGGTGGACACGTCCACCGCGCGGTTGAAGCGCAGATCGGCGTAGGCGTCGGGGATGTTGATGATCTGGCGGGTGCGGGCGGCCTCACCGATGATCCCCTTGTCCGCGGGCAGGCGCAGGTCCGCGGGCAGGCCGTGGGCCTTGGTGGCGAAGAGTTCGTGCGACTTCGCGTCGTACTGGAACACGCTGGCGCGGTCGGCACCCAGCAAATCCCGGAGCGCATCGATAATGACGCCCAGAACGTCACCCAGGTCACTGGTCGACGCCAGACGGCGGCTCACACGGAGGATGTGCTCGTATACCTCGCGCTCGATCTCAAGGCTCCCGTGGGCGTGGAGTCCCGGCGAAATGACAGCGTCGGGCAGTGTAGCCATTGGTGAAGTCATCTTCAGGGGCCTGTTCGGTGCTCTCACGATTCCTGTGCGGCAGGCAGTACGCACGCCGAGAGGGCACGGATTTCCGGATCACCCTTCCGAGTTCCGAACAAACCGGGTGCGCCGGCACAGACAAAGAGACGCCGGATGAACACCGATGCGCACATCGGGCGGAACCGTCACAAACCCGCCGCGCCGTCGCGATGCCTCGATGCCTTTCCCGTCAGTGGCACCCGCAGGAAGGCCCGCACTTGCCGCCGCCCGAACCCGCGGGCCGTGACGAACCCGCGGCGTTCCCCAGGATCGAGATCGACTGGATGACGCGTCGAACGGGCTTGCCGCTCTCGGGGTGCTTGGTCAGCGCCTCGGCCTTGATGCTCTGCTCAACCTCGAAGCGCGACCCCGCCTCGGCGGTGCCGTCGGACTTCACGATTTCATAGACGTACGTGGGCATGCCCAATCGTATTCCGTCGGTCCGGGCCGTCGCCACGCGGCTCTCGTGAGAGACGAACCTTCCTCAAAGAAATCGCCTAAGCCGCGTGAGTGCAGCAGGGAAACCCCGCCAATCACTCATGGCCCGCGATTCCGCGGCCACACAACGGGACACACCAAACACCACGGATCACAGGAGACCAAGCCATGAAGAACACCTCGAACACCACCGCCCTCGCCCTTGTCACCGTCGCTGGCCTGTGCCTCAGCGCCGCCGCCCCCGCCGCGAACATCACATGGGTCGGGAACGCCGGGAACTGGGGCGCTCAGGCGAACTGGAACCCCGGCCAGGTCCCGGGCATGACCGACAACGTCACGATCAATCAGGCGAACTCCGCCGTGACACTCGACGGAGCCAACACGACCGTCCGCTCCCTGATTGTCAACAACGCGACCGCCGGCCTGAATCTGAACTCCCGAACGCTCACCGTGCCGCACGCCATCGGCGTCACCTCGGGCGTGACCGCCGGTACGTTCCGTCTCAACGGCAGCAACGCCGGCGAGGCCCGGCTCGATTTCACCGGGAACTTCAACATCGGCAACGGCGGCAAGATCGTCATGGATGCCCCCACCACCAAGGGCGACGTCTCCCTCACGGGCACCCTCGTCCGCACCCTCTCGTTCGGGGCCGGGAGCGAACTCACCGTCAGCAAGGGCAAGGAGGGCAAGCGCAGCATCTTCGGGAATGTCTTCAACGCCGGCGTCTGGCGTGTGAACCACGACTTCCTTGTCGACATCACCGCCGGGCAGAACGGCAACTTCACCGGCACCTTCGAGAACGCCGGCGGCGACCTCCGTGTCGATGCCAACGCCTTCTTCAACATCACCGGCGACAGCGTCGACAACTGCAACTTCATCATGAAGGGCAACGGACAGAACGGTGCCAACGCCAACCGCCTCCTCACCGGCAAGGGCACCGCCCTCACCAAGCTCACCTTCGACTACCAGGGCGGCCTCATCCGCAACGCCGCCGACAACGCCCGCGGCGGCATCACCGCCATCGACTCCCGCCTCAAACTCACCAGCACGAACGAAGTCTTCATCACCGTGAACGGCTTGGACTCCCGCATCGCCACCGGCGTGAAGGGGGCCCAGCAGGAGCTCTTCGTCACCGGTGCCAATGCCAACGTCGGCGCCAAGCTCGCGTACGAGGGCAATGTCAAGTTCGAGAACAAGGGCAAGATCTCCTTCGCGACCCGAAACGCCCTGCGGAACATCGAGTTCGACGCCGGTGCCCAACAGATCGAGAACTCGGGCACCATGCAGACCCTCGGCGGCGGCAAGGTCACCCTCAAGGGACAGGTCATCAACAAGGGCATCTTCAGCGTCCAATCGCCCACCCGCTTCGACAAGGCCAACGTCACCCACGTCAACGACTCCGGTGCCACCATCTCCATGGACGTCCAGGGCGCGCTGCTCGAACTCAACAACACCATGAATAACTTCGGGAACATCAACCTCGGCGCCGGCGTCCGCGGCGCCAAGATCGAGGGCGTCGCCGGTGTCTCGAACAAGCTGAAGAACAAGGTCACGGGCAAGATCCAGCCCGGCATCCAGAACGTCGGCGGCCTCATGCCCCGTCCCGCCGCGATCGGTGCCGATGGTCACGCCATCACTCTCACCGACGACGCGGGCCGCTCCACCGGCTCGGGCGTCCCGGTCTTCGCCGACCCCGCCGTGCTCACCATCGACATGGGCCTCGACTGCGAACCCGGCTCCGCCATTGAGTCGAAGCTCTTCGGTCTCTCCACCTCGACCTTCGACTTCGGCCGCCTCGACGTCATCAACGGCGGCCTCGACCTCGGCGGCTCCGACTACAACCTCTTCCTCGAGGGCTTCGAGCCGCAGATCGGCCAGTCCTTCACCGTCGTCCGCTCCGACTCGTTCATCACCGGCACCTTCGGGAACGCCCCGAGCAACACCCTCTACCCCATCGGCGGCTCGGGCAGCCTCTCGTTCCGCGTGGACTACAACGTGCCCGACTTCTCTAGCCCCGGCTTCTACTCGGTCGTCCTCACCGCCCAGGCCGTCCCCACCCCCGGCAGCGTCGCGCTGCTCAGCCTCGCGGGCCTCACCGCGTCGCTCCGCCGCCGCGCC
>CAYZFW010000359.1:0-3765 GCA_964477615.1 uncultured Phycisphaeraceae bacterium
ATCGGCGCTCCCCCCGGCTACATCGGGTACGACGAGGGCGGCCAGCTCACCGAGGCCGTCCGCCGCCGCCCCTACAGCGTCGTGCTCTTCGACGAGATCGAGAAGGCTCACCCCGACGTCTTCAACACGCTGCTGCAACTGCTCGACGACGGCCGGCTCACCGATTCGCAGGGCCGCACCGTCTCGTTCAAGAACTGCGTCGTCATCATGACGAGCAACATCGGCTCGCCGCACCTGCTCGAAGGCGTGACCTCCGGCGGCCAGATCACCACCGATGCACGCCAGGCGGTCATGCGTGAACTCCGCGAGCGCTTCCGCCCCGAGTTCCTCAACCGCGTCGACGAGACCGTCCTCTTCAAGCCGCTCCGCCCCGAAGAGATCGCCTCGATCGTCCGCCTCCTCGCCCGCGACATCGAGGCCCGACTCCGCGAGCGCGACATCGCCATGATCCTCACCGACGAGGCCGCGGCCTTCATCGCCAAGGCCTCTTACGACCCCCTCTACGGTGCCCGCCCCATCAAGCGGTACCTGCAGCGCGAAGTCGAAACCCGCCTCGGACGCGCCATCCTCGCCGGGCAGATCATGCCCGGCTCGGTGGTCGAGATCGCCGTCGATGACGGCAAGATCACCGTGAAGACCCAAGCCAAAGGCGCGGTCCTCGCGCGTGACTGAGCGTCGAAGACCAAACACAATACGAACAAATACAGCATTTGCTGTGAGGGCCGTCCATTTTCAGCCACCGGCCAAAACGCCCGCACAATTCACTTTCGCAGCGGTTAGTATGTTTATGTGAGGGTCGGGTGTCAGGGTCTCCCAGCATCTCGTGGGCTTCGCCCTGACATTTCCCCGACCGGCGTGTGGTGGGACGGATCGGATGCTCGTTGCGCCGCGTATCGGCGTCAGTCGAACGAGCCCGCCGGCATCGTCCCTTGATTGGAGGTCGCCGCGATGGACGCGATGGAGCTCCGCAGGAAGCGGTTGCACAACCTGGTCGATCTGGCCCGAGCATCGCGCGGTTGGAGCAAGGCTCAACTTGCGCGCGAACTCGGCCGCGATCCCACCAAGATCTACCCCGACTCGGGCAATCCCAAGGCCGACTTCCTCATGAAGCTCGCCGAGGTGCTCGAGTGGCCCGTCGGCGACGTCATGGAGATCGTCTGGGGCGCGGGCGAAGTCAAGGCTGCTGCCCCCGCCGCGACCATCGCCTACGAAGACCTCTACGCCCAGGCCCGCGCCGCCCACCAGCGCGGCGATGCCCGGCAGGTCGTCGAACTCTCCAAATCCATGTACGAATCCGCCAAAACCGAGGACCACAAGTGCGTGGCTTGCTCGGTTGAGGCCAGCGGCTGGGACATGCTCGGGCGCTATGTGCAGGAAGTCGACGCCTGCCGGCGCGGCCTGATGCATTCGCCCTCGAACCCGCTCCGCCGCCAGCAGCTCCGCGCCGTGCTCGCCAACGCGTGGTACAGCCTGTGGGATCTCACGCCGGCGCTCGGCACCGCGGAACTGCTCGTGAAGTGGTGGAACGACAATCCGCCGCTCAGCGACCAGGACCGCAAGCGCCCCGCGTTCGTCCATTACGTCCGCGGCCACATCCACCGCCGCATGGCGATCCTCGAGCCCGAATCGAAGTTGGCGCACCTCGACGCTGCCCGTCAGGACCTCGCCCGCAGCGCCGGCTTGCACGAGGAACTCGCAGCGAAGCTCAACACCCCCTCGCTCGCGGGCATCGCCAACACCTGCCGCGGCGGTTTGATCGAGGTCGCGGTTGAATCCGGCCAGGAGGACGCGGGCGAGGCGGTTGCCGAGATCGTCTCGGCCCTGCGCCGCATCGATCCCAAAGACCCCGCCCTCGTCGGCGACTGGTTGGAAAGCTGGGGCTGGTGGTGCACTTTCGGGGCCGACCTCGCCCTGCGCCACCTCAAGGGCCGCCAGATGCAGGAGGCCGTGGGCTTCCTGAACACGCGTGCCCTAACGATTGCCGACCGTCTAAACAACTGGTCGATGCGGGAGCGTGTCTTCACCCTGCAGTTCGGCCTGCACCAAACAGTCACCGACTCCACCGGATTTGAGGTGGATTTCCCCATCGACGAGCAAAACAAGAGCCTGATCACCGCTACAATGGGAAGGTTCCCATCGTTCCGTTCGGTCGGGTGGCAAATTTTGGCAACCGCCAAAGTCGTCTCCGCGAATCAGGAGGTGGGGCAATGAAGATGCTCAACACCAAACGATTCTCCCCCGCGTCGCGTCCCTCGCTGATTCTCTCAGCGTTGCTGGTCGCCGGTCTCGGCTCTGCGGCTTCGGCCCGCGGCGGCGAACACACCGACTTCCCCGACCTCAGCATCAAGCCCCCAAACAAGGGCGGCGGCGGCTATCAGGCCCCAAAGAAGATCTTCGATGCCATCATCGGTGTCATCACCGACAGCGAGGGCAATGTCATCCAAGACAACGGCATCGTCGCGCCGCTTCCGCCAACGTTCCCGCCAAAGCCCACGCTCCCCGAGCACGGCTTCAGCGTGACCCCGTCGGTCTCCTTCGGCGCTGGCGAGCCCATCGGCTCCAACTTCTCCAGCGTCCCGACCCCCGGCGCCGGTGGCCTGATGATTGTCGGTGCGGCGGCAGCGGGTCTCCGCCGCCGTCGCCGCTAGCACGAAAGCCCTTTGAATTTCTTCACGCCCGTCAATCGGCGGGCGTTTTTCATTGTGCGAGTTGCGCGGGTGCGCGAGGAACGGAGCGTCTTCCTGCTGGCGATGCCGTGCTGAGGGACTGCGGCGGCAGCTGGCGGCTTCGGGTGGTTCGATCGTAATGGATCGGGGCAGCATCGCCGCAGAGGCACGCGCGGGGTGCTCTCAGTTCCTGCCGTCATGTTCCGGCACGCCAAAGCTACCGGGCGGGCCATCGCTCCCTTGGCGTGTATCGGCTTGCGGACGCTCAGCAGGCCCTACCGCCGGCGACGGAGCGCAACCAGTGCCATCGGAGCAAACATCGCCGCCGCCGCGGGCGAAGGCACCACGCGGACGTTGTCGATGTCGAACCGCACCGTCGTGTTGACCCCGGCCAGCTGCCCCGGCAGCACGCCGAACTGCATCCGCACCACCTGCGAGAAGATGGTGTTGAAGTTCGCGCCGGGCTCGGGGAAGTTGTTCGACGAATCGATCTTGAACGTCACGTTCGTCCACGCCCCCGGTGCCACCGACTTCCCGAAGATGATCCAGCCAGGAGCCGCCGGGGCGGTTGCGCCCGTCCACCGCGCGAACAGGCTGAGCGGGATCGTCGCGTCGTGCCGGATGTCCAGCGACACTTCCGTGGCGCCGCCGGTGATCCAGTTGCCGAAGAAGTTGCCGCCCGACGCGTTGGTCGTCGACTGCGCCCGCAGGATCGCCGGCGTCGACTGCACGTTGGTCCCCGAGAAGTTGAACGTCGTCGTCGCGTACGACGACGAGTCAGGGCCGCCCGAAGGGGCGAACTCCATCGCCGCGTTCGCCGCGTTCGTCCAGTTCGCGTTCGACGCCGCGAACGACTCGGTAAACGGCACCGTCAGCCCCGCGGCCGAAGAGACGCAAACGCCGGCGAAGACGCCCGCGACGACAACACAAGACTTCTTCATCTGAATCTCCTGAGTAAGCGGTGCCCTGTGCCGGCACCAATGGATCAGCCGAGAACGAAACGCGACCCGCCGCAGAACTGCCCGGCGAGGCCCAGCCCGACAAGGGTGTAAATCAACCGACTCCGAGTGCGAGATCAGCCTATCCGCCCAACGCCCAA
>CAYZFW010000360.1:0-3747 GCA_964477615.1 uncultured Phycisphaeraceae bacterium
GGGGCAACATTTGCGTTATCCTTTCGTAAGGGCGTTCAGGGAGGGAGCGGCACCGCTCCGATAACATCAGTACGGCATCACCCAAAGCAAGGTTTCCTCAGAATTCGCAAAGAATGTCCCATAGTCTTATAGATATTTCCCGCCGCACTTGTCTCGGCGTGATGGCCACCGCCGCCATCGGCTACGCCGCCTTCGGCCCGCGCCCCGCGAAGGAGCGTTCCGATGGTCGCCTCGTGCTCGACTACTGGGAGAAGTGGACACAGAACGAGGCCGACGCCATGCGGGCCATCGTCGACCGCTTCAACCAGTCGCAGCAGCGCCTCTTCGTCCGCTACTTCTCCACCGGCACCATCGATCAGAAAGCCATGATCGCTATCGCCGGCGGCAACCCGCCGGACATTCTTGGCCTCGACAACTTTTCCGTCCCTGCGTACGCCGAATCGGGGGCGGTGCTCCCGCTTGATGACATGGTGAAGCGTTCGAGCATTCGGCGTGAGGCGTATGTGCCCGCCATCTGGCCCATGCTCACGCACCCGCCCGCGAGCGCGCCGTGGAACGCCGGGGCAACCCCAAAGCAGTACGCCGTCATCAACACCTGCGGCGGGCTGGCGATGTTCTACAACCGAACGCTGTTCCGCGAGGCTGGGCTCGATCCTGACAACCCGCCGCGCACCATTGAAGAACTCGATGCCGCGCACCGGAAACTCTGCCTCTTCTGGTCTGGCAAGCCCGGTCACAGCGCCACCACCGCACAGGACGACGGCCGGCGCGATATCGCACGCGTCGGCCTGATGCACTCCGAACCCAACTGGTGGTCGTGGCACTGGGGCTACTCCTTTGGCGGTTCGATCTACGACGCTGGCACCGACCGCGCCACGCCGGACTCGCCGGAGAACGTCCGCGCCTATCAGTGGCTCCAGAGTTACCCGCAGGAACTGGGCGTCGAACGGCTGGTGCGATTCCAGACCGGCTTCGGCTTCTACGGCACCGCCGAGAACCCATTCCTCACCGGCAAGGTGGCGATGATGTACCAGGGCCCGTGGCTCGCCAACGTCATCCGCCAGTACCTGCCCGACCTCGATTACGGCGTCGCCCCGTTCCCCGTCCACGAGTCCGTCTATGACCCGAAGCGCCCCATCGGCCTGCTCAACGGCGACGTGCTCGTCATCCCCCGCGGCGCCAAGCACCCCGAGGCCAGTTTCGAGTTCATCGCTTTCACCCAGCGCCCCGAGAACATCGAGGCTCTGTCAATTGCGCACGGCAAGAACTCGCCGCTCATCGAGCATTCGCCGGGCTTCGAGCGTGCCAGCGTGAACAAGTACGTCGCCGTCCACGCCCAGGTGGCCCGCAGCGACCGCGCGTTTGTCTTCCCGCGCACCCGCACGTGGCAGCAGTATGCCTCCGAGTTTGACGCCGCGACGCAGGGCATGCTGCGGTTGCAATCGCCCGCCACCGAGGCGCTCGCCAGAGTGCGTGTGGCGGCGCAGACGCAACTCGACCGCACCGCCGAAGCGCGGCGCAGGCGGGCCGGCGCATGAAAGCCCGCGAAACGATGACCGGCCTGCTTTGGATCAGCCCGTGGCTGGTGGGCTTCCTCGCGTTCATGGCCCTGCCCATCGCGATGAGCCTGTACTACAGCCTCACCGACTACCCGCTGCTCGAGAAGCCGCTGTGGACCGGCCTCGATAATTTCCGCGCTCTCGCGCAAGACCCCGTGTTCCACACGGTCTTGTGGAACACCGTCGTCTACGCCGCCTTCAGCATCCCGCTTTCGACCGTGGTCGCGCTGGCCATCGCGGCGCTGCTGACGCAGAAAGTCCGCGGCGTGGGCTTCTACCGCGCCGCCATCTTCGTCCCCGCCGTCGTGCCCGCAGTCGCTTCCGCGATGATCTGGTACTGGTTGTTCAACGGCGAACTCGGCCTCATCAACCAGTCCCTTTCCGCACTGGGACGCACCTTCGGGTTCGATGATTTCCGCGGCCCATCCTGGCTGAAAGAGCACGGCTGGGCCATGGCCGCGCTCGTCGTGGTGAGCCTGTGGAACGTGGGGCAGAGCGTGGTGATCTACCTCGCCGCGATGCAGGAGGTGCCGCGCAGTTTGTACGAGGCCGCGTCCATCGACGGCGCGGGGCCGATCCGTCGCTGGTTCAGCGTCACCCTCCCGGGCGTCTCGCCGGTCATCCTGTTCAACACCATCACAGGCGTGATCAACACCTGGCAAGTGTTCGCGGTGCCCTACATCATGACCGAGGGCGGCCCCTCGCGCTCCACGTACTTCTATTCCATGTACCTCTACCACAACGCGTTTGTCTACCAGAAGATGGGCTACGCCAGCGCCCTCGCGTGGGTGCAGTTCCTCATCATCATGGCCCTCACGGGGCTGACTTTCCTTCTCAGTCGTAATCTCGTTCACCACAAAGCCGCGTGACCGCATCGCCCTTCTCATCCTCGCAGATCATGACCCGCGCGAAGCGGTGGGGCACACACGCGCTGCTCATCACCATCGCGTTCACGTTCGCCGCGCCGCTGCTGTGGATGTTCGCCACGAGCCTCAAGCCGCCCGCACAGGCGATGCGCACGCCGCCGACGCTCCTCCCCGATCCAGCCTCACAAACCCTGCAATTCGCGGCAGAAAACTACAGCGCCGTCTGGAACGACCCCGTCATCGACTTCCCACTCTACTTCCGCAACTCCCTCGTCGTCGCGCTCCTCAACGTCGTCGGCATGACCCTCAGCAGCGCCATCGCGGCGTACGGCTTCGCACGCATCCCCTGGCGCGGCCGCGGCGCCATGTTCACGCTGCTGCTCGCCACGCTGATGGTGCCCTTCCCGGTGCTGATGGCCCCGCTCTACGTCATCTTCGCCGAGCTCGGCTGGATCGGCTCGCTCAAGCCCCTCTGGGTCCCGGCGTTCTTCGCCAACGCCTTCAACGTCTTCCTCCTCCGCCAGTTCTTCCTCACCATCCCGAAGGAGATCGACGAGGCCGCCCGCATCGACGGCTGCGGCCACTGGCGCATCTTCTGGACCATGATCCTCCCCCTCAGCCGCCCCGCGCTGGTGGTCGTCGCGCTGCTGCACTTCACCTACACCTGGAACGACTTCATCCAGCCGCTGATCTTCACCACGCACCGCGACCAGTTCACGCTGGCGCTGGGGCTGCAACTGTTCCAGAGCCAGGCGGGCTTCACGCCGTGGACCAGGCTGATGGCCGCGAGCACGATGGTGATCGCGCCGGTCCTGCTGCTGTTCATGGTGGCGCAGAGGTCGTTCGTGAAGGGAATTGCTTCGGAGGGGTTGAAGGAGTGAGGGGGGGCAAGGTGCTTACAAGAAGTTGACGTGGCGAGGTCGGACGCACGCATGCGAAGCCCATGCTTTCAGGGTTACGCTGCTGGCTTGGCGACTTCTTCTGGCACCTTGCCGCACTCCGGGCAGGGCTTGCCCGCTGGTATGCCGCAGAGGTCGTAACCGCAGTGACAACACTCTCCTATTTGTCGATTGCCGGAGAAGAGGAGCAAGAACGTGCCCGTCACAATGCACGCGCCTCCAGCCAGCAGCGCCCATCGCTCATGAGTTGCGATTCGGATCGTCGCCAGGACATTCGGCCACAGAACACGATGGGAAATCTCTTCGGGTTCCCCGGCTTCGATCATGTCGAAGAACGCCTCGCCCTTCTCGACCCACGGAAGACAATCCGTTCCGGAGACCGACGAGAACGAAACGCCGCGTCTCATATCACTCAGTTCGGCC
>CAYZFW010000361.1:0-3743 GCA_964477615.1 uncultured Phycisphaeraceae bacterium
AGCTTGCCCGGCCCGGGAAGATCGAGCATGAGGCCGGGCATGACGGCGTCGAGCACGTCGGCGATGTCGGCCTCGAAGGTGAGCCGAGGGTCCGGCAGCGAGCGAGCCGGCGTGATCCGTTCCACCGACGACGCCCACGCGTAGTAGGCGGCTTCGACCCGCGGGCTGTTGAGCATCGCATAGCGGAGGTAATCGGCGATGGTCGACTGTGCCGTCAGCGTGGTCAGCGTCGGTTCAGCGTCCCCGGGCCGGTACATCGAGCGCACCGACTCGAGATCGGAGCGGGCCTGGCGCTCGGTCGAAGTCGGTGTGCCCGCGCACCCGACCAGGGCTGAAGCCATCGCTGTTGCCGTCAGAACTGGGAAGCGTGACCGTGGCATCGTGAACCTCACTTGGCGGGTGCTTTGACTTCGCGTGACGACCAGTGCATATGGGCAGTTTTGGGCGTTCCACCCTCATCGACCACGATGAGCGTGATCGCCCCGGCGAATGTCCGGCGGGCGGCGTCCGGGCCGGTCGAGAAGGTGCCAACCTGGCGCACGATGGACGTCGAGCCGTGACGGGTCTCGGCCTCGGCCTTCGTGTTCCAGGCGTACCCGACAAGCTCTTTGGGTTCCGCCTTAAGTTGGCCATCGCGGTACACCTCCCAGGTTCCTTCGTCGGCGCCGTTCTCAAGTACAGTCACCTTGCCGTCAGCAAGGAAACGCTTGTTCATGGCCGCGAGGTCGCCATTTGTCATTGCAATCTGGAACTGCTTTGAGAGCAGAGCCGCAGGCGACGCCGCATCCACCTTGACGTACTTGGCGAGGAACGCATCCTTCTCAGCCTCCGGCTTGGCGTCCCACTTTGTCTCACAGCCGGGGCAGCAGAAGCCGATCGTGCGCCCCTTCCACGTGCGGGTGGGGGACACTGGGTCTACCTCTTCACCCTCAATAGGGCAGCGGTCATTGACAACCTTTGCGGGCTGCACTTGGGATGAGCGTTGTGGTACGGCCCCCTGGTCGTGACCGTGGCGACCCGGCTGTGCCGCAGTGGACACGACGGATCCACAAATGGCGAAAACAGAAACAACGAGTGTGCAAATGAGCATGGAACCTCCCCTTGAAGGGAATGAGGCGAAGTATCGCAGACGCCAGACAAAAGTGGATTAGAATTGATGGGTACAGTGGGTCCATACGGCGAGCAGAACTCGCACGCGGCCCTTGGAGTGGCCATTCGGCCGGTGTCGCTACACGATGAGCGCGCAGTGAATGCGCAGCAGCGAGGTTGGCGGTCGAGCCGAAGCCGAAAAGTCATGAAGCGACACGCGAAGGTGCCCGTCCGGAAGCAGGTCCGAGACTAAACTCCAGTTCAAGACGGCCACCATGACGGGCGCGGGGAACTCGACGGTCGTCTTCTCGACCGTAAGCATCTTGCCGTCGTCCTTCCCGCACTTGCAATCGTGCTTTTCTTCAGGTGTGGAAGGAGCCGGCGATTCACTGTCGCTTTGCAACTCGTCGCCATTCTCATGGCTGCTGTGGCAGTGGTGCTGCGTCACCTTGGCGACTGGAAGCTCTTGGGACGGTTGGGCACTGCCGCACGCGCGACAACCACCGAGAAGGGACCGAAAATTGCAGCAGCAGAACGGAATCGCGACCACAAGGAGAATGGTCACTGCGACTCGGATTGGGCTGCTGAGGCTCAGCATACTTAGGTGGAGTATACCCCGACACAGTCTCGTACGCTGCGGCCCGGCCCCAAATTTTTCCAAACGCGGGTTTTTTGACCAGAGAATCCGTTGAGAGCGTACAGGAACAGGCGTCCACGGCGGTTCACGGCCTTCGTTGACCAGGTGCTCGCGCCCGAGCTCAGGGCCGGCGACATCGTGGTGATGGACAACCTCTCCAGCCACAAGGGGGCGCGGATACGCGGGGCCATCGAAGATCGCGGCGCCACGCTCATCCACCTTCCGCCCTGCAGCCCGGACCTCAATCCCATCGAGCCGATCTTCTCGAAGATCAAGCAGACCCTCCGCGGCCTGGCCCTCCGCACCCAGGGCGCCCTCTGGGAATCGATGCAAAGCGTCCTCGACCGCGTCACCCCCTCCGACGCCGCCAACTGCTTCGCCACTGCGGCTATTCGCTACGCAATCATTGAAACCGCTCTTGCTGAGCGGGTGTGCACGACAGAGTTTCCGTAGCGCATGATACAGGTCCAGGCGGCGGCGGTGAAAGCGGAAATCGCACTTCTTGAGGTGGAAGTAGAACGTGCGCGGATGCCCTTGACCCGGCGCGGGCCGGATCAGCTCTCGTCGACCTCGACGTGCTCGCGGAAGGGCCGCTCCAGCACGCACGCGTCGGCCATCCGCTCGCGCAGGCAGGCGAGCACAGGCGGTTCACGGTGTTGCGGTTTAGCCCAGTGAGCTGGGCGATCTGGACCGCCGTTACGTCCGCGGCAACGTGCTGCAGGATCCGGCGGAAAACAGGCTTCGAAACTCGTGCGCGGACGACATAGCGATTTCGCACAGGAAATCAGCCTAACCCGGATGTTCCGGATAGGCTCAGCTAGTCATGACCCATACGCGATTGTGGCTGTTCGAGTGCCGGATCCAAGGTCGCGCTCGAAAAGCTCGACTACAGCCGCTTGCGGGATGCGCTCCTGCTCGAGTCTCAAGCCTTCCTCATCACATACCCGAAACGCTTCCGCCTCGGATGGTGTCAGATTTGCCGGGGGCCCGGGAGATCGACGTCCGCTGCCCTGGCCCGCGAGGTGGCGGTAGAGATCTAGCGTCTCGCAATCCATGAACAGGCTCTCGGTCGCCGGATACATGGATCGGACTCGAGACAGGATCACAATGCCCTCGCTGTCCAGATCGCCCCAGTAACACACGCGGGCGTGCTGGAGCCATGAGACATACCGCAGCAGCGATGCACCGTTCCCCAGGCCGCCGATGGCGACGGTGCGCGTACAATACGGCAAGGTCATCAGGTTCACGCGGTTCTCGACGATGATTGCGCAGACGTTCCGAACGACCCAACCACCCACTGTGTGCAGCGGGACCGCCAGAGCCTCGTAGGGAATCCCCAGCTCAGCCTGAACGGCGGGGTCAAGAAATCGCACGAAGATGTCGGGCTCGTGATAGCGGAGTCCGTACCGACGCGCAAAGTGGTCCTCGTCTGCACGCACTTCGTGCGGCGGCAGGATGACGTCCAGCCATTGCGAGAGGAGTCGCTCGTGGCGCTCGATGAACTTGGAGTCCACGGACAGAGGGAGCTCCCGAGCGAATAGATTTGGGCGTGGATGCTCCTTGAAGTACTGAAGGACTTCGACGAGACCATCTAGGTCTGGCGCGGCATCAGTGAAGACCCCGATGTTTGACCTGACCCATGAATCCAGTTCGGGAAACTCGGCCCTGAGGCGAGTGACCGCCTCCGTGAACCTTCGGAACTCCCGTTCCTTACCAATTAGACGCAAGAGATCAAGCTCTGTGGCGAAATGCACCTTGCTGGGGAAAAGGTTCTTTCCGTGCCGCCGCGACTGAACCTCCTGCCACTCCACGGAGTATCCGTACCCGAGCACTTCCTTTGAACCCTCGCGCAACCGTCTGACCTGATCAATCGCGGCGACGACATCGCGTCCTCCCGCGCTCGCCACGCCCAGGCCGTTGCAGGGCCGTCTCACAAGCGTGCATCCATTGCGGTGGCGTGCCGGCGGCGCCGCACGAGCCCCGCAACACTGGCAGCCAGGCGCGGCGCGTGGTGCCC
>CAYZFW010000362.1:0-3734 GCA_964477615.1 uncultured Phycisphaeraceae bacterium
AGCAAGGTGCAGCCGGCCGCGACCATGGGCGTGACGCTGGTGATGCTGGAGGCGGTGCGGGATCACTATCTCAAGACCGGCGTTCGGATCGGTGTGAAGCCCGCCGGCGGCATCCGCACGGCCAAGCAGGCGCTGCACTATCTGGTGATGGTGAAGGAGACGGTGGGCGATGACTGGCTGACGCCGGACTACTTCCGGTTCGGCGCTTCGACGCTGACCAACGACATCCTGATGCAACTGACGCGGCTGCGGACGGGGTGCTACGTGGCGGGGTATGACTTTGCGGAGGCGTAAGCGATGGTGAATCATCGTGCGTTTGTGTGCATGTTGATTGCCGTTGTCACGGCTGGCTGCGACACGCGGCCGGCGAAGACGTCGGATGCCGGCAGTCCCAGCGCGCCATCGCCACTCGCTCCTCCGTCGCCGACAGCGCCAGCCCCCAGCCCCACACCTCCTCCAACTCCGGCTACCACCCCGCCCCCCGCTCCCGTGACCACACAGACCTTCACCGGCATCCTCAAAGGCAACATCGCCGCCATCGGCGGTGAGTCCACCGGGTGGGCGCTGCTGTACATCGAGGAGATGGAGAACGAGTCGCTGGAACTGGTGGTTGACGGCGTGGCGGAGGACGCGCGGAAGTTTGAGGGGCAGAAGGTCATCGTGGGTGGGCGTGTGTTCGAGGTGAAGCTCGTCGAGCGCGGCGTGGTGAAGCGGATCCGTGTCGATTCGATCAAGGTTCACCCGAAGCAGCCTTCGAAGACGGTGACGCCGGGGGCGGTCGGGCATCCGCCGGGGTTCGGGCGTCCGCACTGATCGGCTGCGGCGGAAAGGCGTGCGGCGTGCCGCTCCGCCGTACAATCCCCGCATGGGTACGCACGACCGCAACGGGCACTCTTCCGCCGCGCTTGATGAACCATTGGTGAACGGCGGTGGCGCGCCCGCGCTGCGTTTCGGCGGCGCTTGGGACTACGCACCCGCGCCCGAGACCACCAAGGTCGCGATCGCCAAGCAGTATGACCTGTTCATCAACGGCGAGTTCGTGAAGCCCTCTTCGGGTGAGCGTTTCGACTCCATCAACCCGGCGAATGAGTCGGTGCTGTCGAGCATCTCGCAGGCGAGCGAGAAGGACGTTGACAAGGCGGTGAAGGCGGCGCGGGCGGCGTTCCCGAAGTGGGCGGCTTTGCCCGGCAAGGAACGCGGGAAGTACCTATACCGCATCGCGAGGCGCATCCAGGAGCGGGCGCGGGAACTCGCGATCCTTGAGACGATAGACGGCGGGAAGCCCATCAAGGAATCGCGCGATGTGGACATCCCGCTGGTGGCGCAGCATTTCTTCTATCACGCGGGGTGGGCGGACAAACTGAACTATGCGTTCCCGAACCGCGACCCCAGGCCGCTGGGCGTGTGCGGGCAGATCATCCCGTGGAACTTCCCCTTGCTGATGGCGGCGTGGAAGATCGCGCCGGCGCTGGCGTGCGGGAACACCGTGGTGCTGAAGCCCGCCGAGACGACCTCGCTGACGGCGCTGCGGCTGGCGGAGATCATCGCCGAGTGTGATCTGCCGGCGGGGGTGGTGAACATCGTGACCGGCGACGGGCGCACCGGCGCGGCACTCGCGGGGCACAAGGGGCTGGACAAGCTCGCGTTCACGGGGTCGACGGAGGTGGGGAAGAAATTGGCGGCGATTGCGGCACCAAATGGGCTGAAACTGACGCTGGAACTGGGCGGGAAATCCGCGAACATCATCTTTGATGATGCGAGCATCGACCAGGCGGTGGAAGGGATCGTCAGCGCGATCTACTTCAATCAGGGGCACGTGTGCTGCGCCGGGTCGAGGCTGCTGGTGCAGGAGGGGATCGCCGACGTTGTCGTGGCGAAACTGACGAACCGGCTGGCGAGTTTGCGTGTCGGCGACCCGATGGACAAGAACACGGATGTCGGCGCGATCAATTCCAAGGAGCAGCTGAAACGGATTCAGAGTTACTGCAAGGTGGGCGTGGAGGAGGGGGCGGAACTGGTGGAGCCGTGCAGGAGCGTGCTGCCGGGGAAGGGGTACTACTTCAGGCCTGCCTTTTTCAAAGGAGTCCAGCAGAGCCACCGGATTGCGCGTGAGGAGATCTTCGGGCCGCTGCTTGCGGTGATGACGTTCCGGACGCCGGAGGAGGCGATTGCGAAGGCGAACAACACGCCGTATGGGCTGGCGGCGGGTGTGTGGACGGACAAGGGCTCGAAGATTTTCGAGCTCGCGGGTCGGATGAAGGCGGGGGTGGTGTGGTGCAACACGTACAACCAGTTCGACGCGGCGTCGCCGTTTGGTGGGTACAAGGAGAGCGGGTTCGGGCGTGAGGGTGGGCTGCAGGGGCTGCGGGGGTATGTGCGGGTGTGAGGCGGAAGTGGTCGAGTGGTCTGGTGGTCAAGTGGTCAAGTGGTCGAGTGGTCGAGTGCCGTGGGGATGCTCTGCGAGGCCGAGAGCGAAATGCTGATCCAGAGTCGGCGGTGTTCGGACTGCGAGCGATGGCAACTTCGCTGTGATCGGGCGCTGGCTGCGACACGGGTTGGAAACCCGTGCCACCTGGTTCGGAGAAGCCCATGCATGGGCGAAACGGAATGTGGCCCCGCCTTTCGGCGGGGTTGCGCGTTCGGGCTTGCGCCCTCGGCGCGTTCGAGGCAGAGAGACTCCTCTTCTGGGTGTCGGCCGACGGTCCGGTTGAGGTGGGGCTTGGCCGCTTGCGCGGTGTGGGCCTCCACCTAGAGGGGGTCGCGCTCGCGTTTGGGCGCGCGGGGGGAGGTGTTGCATGTGCGCTTTGATCGCGCAAGTGGTGGCGGGGGGCGGGGTTACGGATTTTGCGGATTTTCGGGATTGCATGTGCGCGCTGGCGGGGTGGGCGCGCAGAGGCGGGGAGTGCGGAATGGAGCACGACGGACCGAGGACGGTCCGTCGCGGCACGGGACCGATGAGGGTCGTCTTACGCCGCCAGACCAGTTGAGGGGTCGAGAATGTCCTGAATTCGTGCTCGTCCGGCCTTCACGGCGTTGCACGCCCGCAGCACGTGAAGTTCCCGCATCATCTGATCGTTCGGGTAGTCGGCGAGAAAGATCATCTCGATCCGGCGGAGTTGGTCCGGGGTGATCCCGGCCTCGCGTGCGATCGGCTCGTAGTCAAAGTACTCGGGGATCGGCATGGGGTTCTCACACTTCTGGCGGGGTGATGATATCCGGCGTGCGGTGTCCGAGCGATTGGTTGAGCGCGAGTACGGCGGCCTTTCGTCGCAGATTTACGAGATGCTTGAAGTTCCAGGAGACGATCACGTTCTGTCCCGTGAGAACGGCCACAGCGACGTGCAGCGCATCGTCGGTGACGGAGTCGGGAAAGATACCTGCGTGCAAGTACCGGTTGCTCAGCTTCGTGGCCTCGGCTTCGAGCGGGAGCACGGTGAGCCTTTCGAGCAGTTTCAACATCTCGGCACGGCGCGCGGGGTCTCTGGTGCGCATGATCTCCGTGACGGCAACCTCGGACGTGCATGGGGTGAACTCGAGAAGCCGAGCGAAGAACTCCTGAGTCAACTGCTGACGCTCGGGCCATCGGGAGTCTCCCAATGCGCTGATGACCGACGTGTCCAAATAGACCCTTAGCTTCGCTTCCATGACCACTCACCCCATCCACTTGATCACCGCATCGGCGAACTCCGAGCACTTCACCTTGGTCGCGCCTTCCATCATGCGGTGGAAGTCGT
>CAYZFW010000363.1:0-3463 GCA_964477615.1 uncultured Phycisphaeraceae bacterium
TGCTCAGGGTCCGCGACCGGGTCGACGCGGTAGTCGATCAGAAAGCGGGTATTCTTGCTGGCCCAGTGGACGATTCCGAGGTGCGCCAAAGGGGATTCGTCGTAATTCCATACGATAGTTTCGCCACTCGACAAATAATTCTCAGCCGAGATCAGCCTTCCATCTAGATCAAATCGATAGATGACAGTCCGAGGAGACACATCGAATCCCGGCGGCATCTCTTCCTCGTAACGAAGCCCCCTCGGCGTCGTGGCACTGAGCTCATAGCCAGCCTCAGACACGCGAACGGAATCGATGATCTTAGGATTATTTAGAAACGCGACCGACACCGTCACAGGCATGAAATCGTCGAACGTAGCATCGCGAATCTCAGGTCCAAGGCTCGACTCCTGTTGAACCTGGCCCGCGACCGGTCGCCCAGAGTACCTCGTGCCGTCTACCGCCCTACCACCTACATAGGTCGAGAACGCCTTGTAGTATGCGCCGCTCGCAAAATCGTACCCAACCAAGACCCTCTTACCTGTCATGATCTCCTGATAGTGCAGATGCACTGCACCCTGCTTCGGCAGCTTCTTGGACCAGAGGCCCAGCAGCGCGTCCTTCGGGCTGCCCACCGCCGCGGGAGTCGACAAGTGTTGAACCAAGCAGAACATGACCAAGACAATTCTGCCAATTCGATTGCAGGAAAGGACACGCATTGTTACTGCCCCGGTGGATTGTTGTTGCAGTTGGTGAGCGCTGAACCCTTCGGGATGATGCGACACGGGAGAATGGTATTCATCGTTCCCGTGTCGGTCGTCATCCGAAAACAGCATACTCCATTGTTCTGATTGCAGTGCGACACATACCCCGGCGGACTCGAACTACAAGGCCCCTCGGATACAATACCATAGTTCACGCAGGGTTGACACACGAATGCACTTTCTTCGTACACTACTCCCGGCGCACCGTTCGCATCCCCCCACAAAGGAGGGCAGCTAGTGCTGCAGTTGTTGTGGCACGTTTCCTCGACGGAAATCTGCTTGTAGCACTGCACCGTGCCACAGAGCTCGGGAACGAACACCGAAACCGAAAGCACAAGTGCGCCGAAGGTTGTCACACGGAAAGCACGACTGAACATTGTCCCTTCCTTTCTACGTCGTTAGAGCTACCGGAACCGGTCTCGCCCGAGCACTCCACCCCATGTGGAGTACACGGGAATACCGACGTTGTCCTGAATCTGGAGCACACCGTCCTCCAGAAAATCCTGCCATGCGTACTCGCCTGCGCTTCCATCAAAGAACGCAACGGGAGCAACTATCTGGTGCCCGCAGCACCAAGGCTGCTGTGGGGGATTCATCCGTGATCCAGCGATATTCAGCAGTCCTTTGTGCGAAGGAAATGCTACCCGTGCCATCGTAATCGGCACACTCCGCACGCTATTCATCGGCAGCGTTTGCCCCCGCACCATCTGCTGCGGGCTCATCGCGGCCGCCGCCGACATCGAACATGGCACCCGCTTCGATTCGTCGCCCGAGCCGATCCAAGTATCCTCTTCTCTCGCGATGAACCCGGCTACTCGTAGCGGCATGGCCCAAAACTGCGAGCACCCCCATGGCAACTGCATCGCGATCGGAAAAACCCCCGCATTCTCCGCGCAGTAAGCTTGTATGAGAGTTGCGTTACTCCGAATACCCGCCAACCCAACGATGTTCTCCGCCGCCTTCCTCGACTTGCCAAGTGAAGGCAACAGCAACCCCAGAATCACCATGATCGCACCGATCACCACGATCAGTTCGATCAAAGAAAAAGCCTGTCGAGAACGACAACACAGAACTCGTTCACCCGGCCCCGAACTGGGTAACTCGTAGCGACCCATAACTGACAGAGTACCACAGGGGGGGGGGATGTGGCAAGTGATATCTGAGAAAATCAGTCACTTTGAAGTGGAGCTGTGGGACATGTCAGCCGGTATCCATTGATTCCGCCCATTGCAATGCGAGGTCGTACGCACTTTACCTCACGGTCGCCTCCATCTTCTCCACCAACTCCCGCCCCTCCGCCTTCCCCAGCATCCCCGCCCGCTTCGCATACGCCAGCGCCCGCTCATCATCCCCCGCGCGCCGCAGCCACACCGCCGCCTGGTACGCGAACTCCGCGTTCTCCGGCGAGCCCTCCGACGCACGCACGTACAACTCCGCCGCCGACCTCGGGTCGCCCAGCATCCCGTGGCACGCGGCGATTTCTTCGATGATCGCCGCGTCACCGGCACGCTCCATCTCGGGGATCGCCGTCACCACCTCCAGCGCCTCCCGCGGCCGGTTGTCGCGGCGCAGAATCTTCGATTGCAAAACGCGCCACAGCGGGTTCGCGGGGTCGAGCTTCGCCGCCTTCTCCGCGTGCTGCAGGGCCGGCCCGGCGTGATTCTCGTCCAGCGCAATCGCCGCGAGGCTCCCCCATGCCACCGCAAGATTCGGATCGAGCGCGACGGCCATCATCAGGTTCGCCCGCGCATCAGCATTGCGACCGTTCTTTCGTTGAAGCTGCGCCAGAAACAGCGGGTACTGCGGGCTCGCTTTATCAAGTTCCCGCGCCCGCAGCCACTGCGCCTCCGCCTGGTCGTCCAGCCCCGCCTTGGACGCCGCCATCCCCGCAGCGAAGCGGTACTCCGCCCGATCCTCGCCGAAGGCCACCGCGCGGTCGTACTGCTCATACGCCTCGGCGAACTTGCCCTGCGCCAGCAGCGATTCCGCCAGCGCCAGCCGCATCGGCTGGTGGTTCGGGAACCGCTCGACACCCCGCGCCAGGTCCTTCTCCGCGATCTCCGCCTTGTTGTTTTTCAGCGCCTGCCGGGCGACTTCGAGAATCTCATCCGCCGGCGGCCCCTGCTCCGGCGTGGAACTCCCCGTTGCCAGTTTCGCCACCGACGGCGTCACCGCCACGCGGTACAGCGCGTACGCACCGCCAAGCGCCACCACGACCAGCGGCAGCAGCGCCACAAGCTTCCGCCCTCGGCCCCTGAATCGACTAAGTCCCCCACCATCGTCCCCACCGCCTTGATTTCGCTCGTTTCGCTCGTCCATAAGTGGGGAACGCTACGCGCGACGCGTACACTTCGCCCCGACATTCCCGCCCACAACCACCGCCGGCGCCAACAAGCCCAACCTCATCAGCAACCCATCCAAATCAAACTCCTCCCTCGCTCTTTGTATCCTCCGCGCACCCCGCGCCCTCCGCGTTCAACCCTCTTTCCTCTCCGCGATCTCCGCGTCTCCGCGGTGAATCCCCCCGGAGCCCAACGTGCCCCCACTCCCGCCCAAGTACATCCCCGCCGAGCACGAGCCGCGCATCCGCGAGAAGTGGACCGCCTCCAAAGCCTTCCACGCCGACCCTCCTTGAGCAGGCGCAGCAGGCGCATCTGCAGCAGCTCGATAGGCTGGGTGCCACGCACCACGTCGTCGCGCGGCTTGATGAACTCCAGCGC
>CAYZFW010000363.1:3473-3734 GCA_964477615.1 uncultured Phycisphaeraceae bacterium
AAGTGGACCGCCTCCAAAGCCTTCCACGCCGACCCCGCCAAGGTCCTCTCCGGCGAGAAGAAGCCCTACGCCATCTTCATCCCCCCGCCCAACGTCACCGACCGCCTCCACCTCGGCCACGCCCTCAACAACACCCTGCAGGACGTCCAGGCCCGCGCCCACCGCATGATGGGCTATGAAACCCTTTGGATGCCCGGCACCGACCACGCCGGCATCGCCACGCAGACCGTCGTCGAAAAGCGCGTCCAGAAGGAAACCGGC
>CAYZFW010000364.1:0-3727 GCA_964477615.1 uncultured Phycisphaeraceae bacterium
GGCCGGGCCGGTGGGCCAGTGCTTGGTGTCCTCTGCGTCGCCGGGCTTGGGGTTCTTCCTGGGCTTCAGCGGGCGCACCATCGGCTCGATGCGTTCGCCCTTGTCGTCGGTGGTGAACAGGTCGGCGTCCTGGCGCAGGATGAGCGATTGCTCCACCTGGCGCGGCAGCATCTCCACCTTGACGTCGGGCTCGACGCCCCACGTCTTGGCGTTGTCGCGCCGGTGGACGAGCCGGCCGTTGGGCAGTTTGTAGTACTGCATGGTGAGCTTGAACGCCGCGGAGCCGCCCGCGAGCGGGAACACCTGCTGCACGCTGCCCTTGCCGAAGGAGCGGTCGCCGACGATGACGGCGCGGCCGTAGTCCTGCAAACAGCCCGAGACGATCTCGCTGGCGGAGGCGGAGCCTTCGTTGACGAGGACGGTGACGGGCACGCCTTTGAGCAGTTCGGTGTTGCCGGGGCGGAGTTCCTGCACGTCGGTCTGCTTGCCCTTGTTGTCTTCCTGCGAGACGACGACGCCGTTCCCCACGAACATGCTGCACACGTTCACAGCTTCATCGAGCAGGCCGCCGGGGTTGTAGCGCAGATCGAGGATCAGGCCGTTGAGGCCGCCGGCGCTCTTCATCGCCGTGACCGCCTTGCGGAGGTCGGCGGAGGTGTCCTTGGTGAACTGCGTCATGCGGACATAGCCGATCTTGTGGACGGGGTCGATCATCCAGTCCCAGTCCATCTCGCCGGGGCCGATGCGCTTCCAGCCCTTGATCGAGTGAACGGGGATCTTCGCGCGGGTGAGTTCGACTTCGATGAGCCCGTCCTCGCCCTCGCGCTCCAGCCCCAGCCCGACCTTGGTGCCCAGCGGCCCCGTGATGCGGTCGACCGCCTGCTGCAGCATGATGCCGGTGGTGTCGCGGCCATCAATCTTGCGGATGATGTCATTGGGTCGCACCCCGGCGCGCTGCGCGGGCGTGCCTTCCAGCGGGGTCACCACCTTGAGCTGCATCGCGTCGTCGAGGGTGATCTGGATGCCGACGCCGCTGAACTCGCCGGTGGTCGTCCGCGAGAACGACGCGAGTTCATCGGGCCAGATGATCTCCGAGTAGTCGTCGAGGGTCGAGGTCGCGCCGTTGCCGAACTCGTGGACGAGCGCCTCGATGGGCAGGCCCACGGTTTCCTCGTTGAGTTTCTTGAGGTTCCGCAGGCTGGTCATGAGGAAGTAGCCGTCGACGCGCTCCGCCTCGGCCTTCACTCGGTCGAGCTCGGCGTCGAGACCCTTCAGGAACGCGCCGCGCTTGGCCTCGTCGCCGATGCCGGGGAACGCCGCCGAGAGGTCCGTCGTCGTCGCCATTGTCCGCACGTTCGTGAGCGCCCCCTGCAGCATGGTGCGCAGCGGCGTCTTTTCGACGTGGTTCACCGAGGCGTTGGCGATCACCTGCAGCACCATGCGCTCATCGATGCCGGTGAGTTTCGTCTGCCACTGCTCGCCCATGTCGTTGAAGGGCGGCAGGGGCTCATCGCCCAGAGCAACGCGCTGGCGGTTCTGGGCCGCGTGCAGCGCTTCCGGCACGTACGTCCGCATCATCAGCAGCCGCGTGCTGAGGCGCTTAAGGTCGGGCTTGTAGGTGCCTTCGGTCTCGTGCAGGAGGTGCAGGCGGTTGAAGAGGCCGTGGGCTTCGAGCCACCGGCCCGCCTGCTCGTGGTCCTTGGCCTTCTCCAGCGCGCGGGCTTCGAGGCGCTCGACCGCGCCGTCTTCCAGCACCGAGGCCTTGTCGGGCGTGAGCGTGTAGAGCTCGATCGCGTGGCGCAGGCCGTCGAGCAGTTCGCCCTTGTTGTCGGCTTCCACGAGGCGTGAGCGCACCAGCGCGATGCGGTCGGCGCGATCCTTCTCGGCCGCCGCAACGTTCGCCTTGTACCGCTCAATCTCCGCGCGGAACCCGGTGAAGCCGCTGAGGGCGTCGACATCCACCGGCGGCGTGCGGAGAAGTTCCAGCGTGGGCTGGCCCTCCTTCTTGAGCGCCGATTGCCACAGCGATTCCGACCACGCCGAGAGCTTCTCAGGAGCCGCCACCGCCGACGCGGCCGCGCACAACGCCGCCGCCGCGAGCATCACGAGGCGGCCCGAACCAGCACGGCGAACGAATGAGCGCGTCATGGAGTGGATGTCCTTTTCCCGGGTGCCAGACGCCGCGGCTTCCGCGACGCGGAGGGCACCCTGATATTCACCGATCATACGAGGGCCGTCCCCCGAAGGTTCTCAGACGTGTGATACCGGCACGCCGCAGAGCCGACGCACACCATCGACGCGCCACCGCCGCGGAGTTGCCAGAATCCACCCTCGACCCGGTCCCACAGTCACACCTGCGCCACCGCCAACCCCGATCCGAACATTGGCGGACCATGCCCCCGACACCCCGGTACCCTCCCACCGTGACCGGCCCCATCTCCAGCATCCTCTCGCAAACTTCACCGATGCCGCAGGGCGCGCAGGTCCGTCTGCTCATCGCCGGGCTGGCGGTGCTGATCGTGCTACTGGGCACGCTCATCGTGATCACCACGATCCGCCGCTCGCTGCGCATCCGGCGTGAGCTCGCGGACAAGCAGCGCCGGCTTGAGTCGCGTGAGAGCCCCTGGCAGGCCGCGGGCAAGCGGGCCAAGCCCATCTCCGACGATGACGACCCCGACAAGACACGCCCCATGCACGAGGACGACCGTTGACCACCCCGCCGTCATCATGGCCCACGGGGGCCCGCCCCGTCGCCCTCGTGACGGGCGCGGCGGTTCGTGTCGGCAGAGCCATCGCCCTCGAACTCGCCCGGGCCGGCTGCGATCTCATCCTCACCCACCACACGCGGGCGGAGGAAGCTCAGCGCACCGCCGCCGAGATCGCCGCGTTCGGTTGCTCCTGCATCTCGCTGCCGCTCGACCTTGCGGACCTTTCCGCCGTCGAGACCTTCGGCGCCGGCGTCGCGCAGCGCGCCCCGCGGCTCGACATCCTCGTCCACAACGCGTCGATTTACGCCCCGACACCGCTGAAATCGCTCAGCGCTGACGACCTGCTGCGCAACTACCGCGTGAACGCCGCGGCCCCGCTGCTGCTCTCGCGTGCCCTCGCGCCGCTGCTGGCGGCGAGCGCCCAACCCGGCGGCGGGTCGATCGTCGCGCTGGCCGACATGCACGTGCTGGGCCGCCCACGCCGCGATTTCAGCGCCTACGCCATGAGCAAGGCCGCGCTCATCGAGATGGTCCGCACCCTCGCGGTGGACTTGGCGCCGGGTGTGCGTGTGAACGCCGTCGCCCCCGGCGTCGTCGCGTTCCCGGATTCCGGGTACGAGTCCGATCCCGACATGCAGGCACGCTACCTCCAGCGCGTGCCGCTGAAGCGCAGCGGCACCCCCGAAGACGCGGCAAAGGCCGTGCGCTGGCTGGCGATGGAGGCGACGTACACGACTGGGGAGATCGTCAGGCTGGATGGGGGGCGGTGGCTGGCGTGATTGACGCTGGGAGGCGCGCACAACAACTGAAACAACGCACCACCGCGAGCGGTCGCGGTGGTGCGCCATGAACTTGATCTTTGAAACGCCGAACCGAACTCACGCGCGCCGGCGGCGAACCATGACCAGCCCGCCCATCGCCAGCACCCCGGCCGCCGCGGGGGCGGGGACGACGGTGATGTCGCGGAGGGTGGTGCCGGTGCCGACGTGCCCGGGCTCGGTCCACTGGCGCGCCGCGGT